>NZ_JAMQKA010000134.1:0-547 GCF_031569985.1 Aliifodinibius sp. S!AR15-10
GGCAATTTATCTTGATATCAGATTTTGTACAGGATTATTTAATCTGATTCCACAAATCATTCAAATCGGGATTAGCCTTCTTTATTAAGTTGAATTTCCACTCTCGACGCCAATTTTTGATCTGCTTCTCTCTTTCTATTGCCTCATTAATATTCGGAAGCTCTTCGTAGTACAGTAGATATTTTATTTTGTATTTCTGTGTGAAACAAGTTCCCTTTCCCGTTCTGTGAGCCCATATTCGTTCTTTTTAATGCACTCGTAACCCCAACATAAAGGACCTCTCTGGTTAAGTTAGATATTATATAAACAAACCCTGTTTTTCCCGACCGATTATGATAAGCCATAAATTATTTCTCTGCTTTTTTAATCTCTTGAATTGGATTATTTCAGAATAAAATAAATCAGTTACGTTAGAATGCAATCCGCTATATAAAAACTATCGCTAATTCTTGATCACCGTAATTAGCTTCCTGCTAAAAATTGAACTTCATTAAAATATTTAAGTACCACTATGTTTAGATCTTTATCAAAAAAAGTGAATATAATT
>NZ_JAMQKA010000135.1:0-532 GCF_031569985.1 Aliifodinibius sp. S!AR15-10
TAGGGGGCTTTGAATTACTTGCTCTTTTCGGATTTTTCTTAATTTGTGGTTTTGTAGGGCCAAAAAATTTCTACTACTTCGATATCCATAGTCATATCCGTTGGTTTTAGCCCGAAAATCGGGCCGTGGAGGCCGATTCGGCCTCTGATGGGTATACCAATCCCATCAGGTGGCCACAGCCGGCCTAATTTTTGGTTCCTGTTTGGCAAAACTTATACTACGTTCAATATTCCAGCAGATCGCACACATCACAAATCGAGCCTTGTTGCGCAGTTTGGTCTTGGCTTTGGCCACCCGTCCGCCGTAGCGATCCTTGATTTCCGCGAACGGATGCTCCCCATAGCGACGTACCCGGCGATTCCGATCATTTCGGGCTTTCTGGGAGCCGCTCAGCGGGGTGTTCCGATAGGCCTTATCCAAGATTCCATAATAGGTGCCTTCCCGGCGACACCGGGTCTTAAGCTCTTTGCTGGGATAGGCCTTATCGCCGAAAATGGCCCGCTCGTCACCACTGAGCAGGGCCTCCAGCTGG
>NZ_JAMQKA010000136.1:0-508 GCF_031569985.1 Aliifodinibius sp. S!AR15-10
TGATCGAGATTTAGTGGGATATACGGCCCGTGAAGCTCTGCCTGAACTAGAGGGACAAGGATTTTTTGAGCTTCTCGACAACGTATATCAAACAAATGAGCTACATAAGGGGAAAGAGGTTCCTTTTGTCATAAAGACAGATAATCAGGAAAAAACGTATTACCGAAATTTTATTTATAAACCCCTTCAGGATGAGGATGGAGAATGTACTGGTATTTTTGTTGAGGCTGTGGATGTAACCAAACAGGTAGAAAACAGGAAACGGCTGGAAAAGTCGAATGAAGAAAAACAGATCTTGCTATCCGAGTTACACCATCGAGTTAAAAACAACCTAGCCCTTATCACAGGCTTGATCGAACTGGAGGTGGAGGAGTATCGTAATCATCTGGAGATCACTTCACTCGAAACAACCCGAAACCGAATTTTTACTATTGCTGAAATTCACGAGATACTCTATCAGCAGCAAAGCCTAAAAAAAATTCCGTTCCATGAGTTTGTCAAACGACTG
>NZ_JAMQKA010000137.1:0-505 GCF_031569985.1 Aliifodinibius sp. S!AR15-10
CCGGGATAGGATTCTTTTTGAAGATCGTCGAGCATGCGGTGCCCGTGATCGGGCCGCATAGGAATTTCAAGATCCGTTCGGCCTTCCGCTTTTCGACGCTCTTGTTCCTTAATAAGAGCATACATGATGTCAAACATGCCGGCGTGACCCTCCAGGTGATTGGCCTCTTGGAAGCTGCCGTCATCATCGCGGGCCACACTGCGCAGGTGAATGAAGTTGACTCGATCACCCAGCCGTTCAACCATGCCCGGCAGATCGTTATCGGCGCGGGCTCCGTATGAACCGGTACAGAGAGTTAGACCGTTGTAGAGCGAATCCACTACCTCAGTCAATTGTTTCGCATCGGCCTCGGTGCTGACTATTCGGGGCAGGCCAAATAGTGGGAAGGGGGGATCATCCGGATGGATGGCCATGCGTACCTCGTGCTCTTCGGCAACAGGGATAATTTGCCTGAGAAAATCATACAGGTGTTCTCTCAACTGCTGGTCATCGATATCTTCATATT
>NZ_JAMQKA010000138.1:0-504 GCF_031569985.1 Aliifodinibius sp. S!AR15-10
CTGTGGTTCTCGCTTCAGATTCAGCTTCAGCAGAAACTTCACTGCTGTGCTTTACAAATACGCGATTTGACATCTCTTTAGCCTTGGCATACAGCTCAGCATCGACGCCAGCGTCAGCGTGTGCTTTGACCACTGTTTTTGTGAAGGCTTCCATCGCTGCTTGTTCATCTTCCGCACTGGTAGCCGCATTCAGCTCACTTTCAAGCTGAAGCTGTGCTTGTGTCTTTGTCTCCATAATCTGCTGCTTTTGTTCTTCTGTAATCTCAGCAGATTGGCTTGCAAAGAATTCCGCACGTGCTTCTGCTTCTGCTGCCAATGCTTCTGCATAGGTAGCTGCTGCCTGGCTGTTGCTTTGAATTGCAGATGAGGCCTTGGCTCCGATATACGCTTCGATATCAGCCTTGGACACCATCTCAGCATTACCTTCGGCTACGATTTTGGAATATACATCGGCTTCACCGGATGATTCTACAGTCAGCGGTTGAACCTGAACGGTACTACCAC
>NZ_JAMQKA010000014.1:0-136704 GCF_031569985.1 Aliifodinibius sp. S!AR15-10
GTATATAAAAACACCTAATAACTTCGAGTCTGCCTCCCGGCCGTTTTTTAAATCGTCAATCAATCGAAATCAATCAACGGGTCGCACTATGCGATTACCTGTCTGTCTCATTACGAAAAAGAACAAATTTTGGTGCCCAAATGCTTCAAATTATTGAGCAAAAAATTGGGTTGAAATCAATTCGAAAATTGGCTTCAACCCATCTCCAAAACGGAAACAAAATATACGGCTTTACTCCCACCATTGTCAATCTTTTTTCGAACATTTTTTCCTCTTTTTTCCAGGAGCCTCAACTTTGTGTGGCGCCAGTCTTTTCATCAAGAAGACTAAATTCAGAAGGATCCTCATCATATTCCCTAAATAATTTAACCCCGATGTAAAATAGTGGAGTATCAAAAAGAGCGAAGAAAAATTTAAAGAGGTAAGAGTTGAGAATGAGGATAATTAAAGCTCCAATACTGTTTACATTATCCCCTAAATTACCCGCTATATATAGGATTGATAAAATAGCTGTGGAATCTACAAGTTGACTTACCGTGGTGGAGGCATTATTGCGAAGCCAGAGATGTTTTCCCTTTGTGAGCCGCTTCCAGAAATGGAATAGTCGTACATCTACTGTTTGGGCGGTTAGGTATGCGATTATACTAGCGATGGTATTGCCGACCATAAATTCATAGACTCCTTCAAAAAGATTTATTCCCCCACTAACTCCGTCCGTATTTGGAAGCCAGTGATTGACACTCATCAAAAAGAGCATAAACACATTCATAGCAAATCCCACCCATACGACCATTTGAGCCTTTTTCCTGCCAAACAGCTCCGAAATCAAGTCGGTTGCCAGAAATGTAAACGGGTAGGCAATAACTCCAACTGGAACGCTCATCGTGTAGATATTTTCGTCACGAACCAAGCTGGGAGTAATGGACTGCAGCCACCCAGGGAGTTCAACAGAAAAAATGGTGACAAATTTCGTCGTTCCTATAACATTTCCCAAGACCAGGGATGTCAAAAATATTCCTGAAAGTGACAGAAACAGGACATCTCTTTTAAAAGGAGTTCGTTCTGTAAAAAGCTTCATTAAAAATGCAGATTTAAATTACGCTATCAACTCAGGTTTTGAATACTGAAAGTGGGTTTAACAAATAGCGAAAAACAATTTCCAAGAGCAACAGTTCAGAAAATCTGACTGTACTTTTGTTGAGAGGGATAGCTGGTAAGTTGTGTTATCTATGACCACTCTTTGTACGTTTGATACAGGGTGTCGGCGATCAAAATCTGCACCTGTTCCCAGTCCCCAATATCGTTGCTTTGCGGGAACTTCTGGTTGACTTCTATCTCCAACCCCACATACTCGGTGACTTTGTACTTCGTTCGGAGATAAGTAGTAAAACCATCCATCACACCAGGATACGGAGTATTAAAAAGAATATTCAGATCGGTTTTCTTTTTGAGCAAAGATTTCCAAGCTTCACAAAATCTTTTTTCTTCAGGTCGCTCAGGGTCAAACAAAAGACCGATATCGGCTTCCCTGATCGCCCCGTTCAATTCGGGGGTAAACGTATGTACGCTCAGATGCAGAACTCTCTCACCTTCGGCGATGAGATCCCCAATTTTCTGTTCTACCCTGGTGCGATGGGGCTGATAATAAGTGTTCAGAACAGACTCTTTTGTTTCCTCATCAAGAGACCGGGTATATTCTGAAAAAAGTTCATTACTGTTCGGCGAGCGATTTAAATCGACCAGCAACCTTGTAATATGATGAACAAACGGGGTAACATTCAGCCTTTGCGCACACTTTTTAGCCAATCCAAAAGCGCCAATATCATACCCACGATGCGTGTTTAATATTCCGGGATTATTATCAAATAGTTTCCTGTATGGTGCGGGCACGCTGTTGCCGGCATGTTCACAGGTGATAATAATTTGGTTAGCCATGGCTATTGAACACCGTCCCTTCACTTAGTGTATTGGAAAGAGTTCGATAGACAGAAGATATTGTTGTTCTGTTCCAGTCCTGCTGCGACGTCAAAATTCGGCATGAAAGAGAGCCCAGTTCCAGTACCTGCTCGAGGGTTGTCAATTGCTCTTCAGATTTTACTTCTTCAGCACTGTAAAGAGTCTCAAAAATATGGGTCCAGAAATCCCCTACCTGAACTTTGCTATCGCTATTTATTCCAAAAGAACGGCAGTATTCCGGGGGTAATAAAGCTTTTTCTCCATGTTTTATAACCTGAAGTAAAATTTCGTACAAAGACTGTTCATCCCAATCCTTCAGTGCTTCGATTGGGCAAAACTGTTCCTGCACCAAGGCCCGTAGTGAATCCGCAATGAATCGGACCAAAGCAATATCTACCAACGGCGATTCCTGAATATCCAGCACCCGAATTTCAATGCTACCGCGGTCGAACCTAGCAATGGCTCCCCGGGAATTAAGCCATTCTTCCTGCAATAGGACTTCTGGATCATACGGGGCTATATCCTGGTACATTTTCTGGAATATGACATCATTGTATTCCGCTTGACTAAAGACGGCTTCGGGTACAATATACCCCATTACGGATGGTACTTTTTGCGAGTTTGTTCGATATACCTCCATGCGGTAATCCATAAATCCCGTAGGTGCTCCATCTGCGATAGGTGAGCTTGCTGCGATACCTGGCAAAACAGGCAGTAATATTCGTATGGCAGCATGTAATTTTCCGAACTCTTCATCCCCGGAAAACGGTAAATTGATGTGAGTACTTTGCAGGTTTGCCCAGCCATGTCCCCTACAGTCAAAAATTCGGTTATACGCTTCATAAATCGGGTTGTATTCATGAGGCCAGAGCTTCATCTCTTTGTAGGGGTCCATCAGTGGGTGCATTGCCGTGGGAAGCAGCATAGCATTGTGCGCTTCCAGCAATTGATTAATGTGATTGACCTCCTCCTGAAACGCACGGTGTAATCCTTCTAGTGAGCGGGCCGGGCCATTCGTTTTCAGCTCGATCACGTGGAGCACCAGCTCATTGGACCAGGATATGACTCCGCGTTCTATCTGATTTGTATACTCTCCGGCTACCTGGTGAAGCAGTTGGTCGGCAATTGGGCGCACGGCCAAGGTCTCGCGATCTACAATCATGTATTCAAGTTCCACACCAACCGCCTCAAAAAGATGTAACTTATCTTTACTCATGCTTGTTGTCCCTCATTTGGATTATTGCCAACCGTTTGTCAGATCATTTATCAGATTTTGCGGTGGAAACTTGCGTGCTCACTCCTTTTTTCTTTTCAATCCTTCCAAGGATTTCTCTCATGATACAGGTGTAAAGTTCATCTTTGAGTATTTCATCTTCAATACCCGCATCGATGCTCGGATTGTCATTGACTTCTATTACATACACCTTCCCATTGACCTGTTTTAAATCAACACCATAAAAACCATCACCGATCAGGTTAGCTGCTTTGAGTGCAGTCGTGACTACGGGATCGGGCGCATCTTCCAACTTTAACGTCTCAGCCCTGCCGGCATAGGTGCGGCCTGACTTTGCCTGCTCATAAATCTGCCAGTGTTTTCGAGCCATAAAATATTTGCACACATAGAGTGGCTTCCCGTTTAGTATCCCCACTCTCCAGTCGAATTCGGTGGGGATGAACTCCTGAGCAATTAGCAAGTCGGATGTTGAAAACAGCTTCCTCAGCGCTTCTTGCAGTTCTTCGGCAGTATCAGCTTTCACGACGCCCTGTGAAAATGAGCTGTCTGGCTGTTTTAGGATGCAGGGCATCCCGATCTCCTGTTGAATCCGCTCCGCATTTTCTTCGCTCACAATCATTGTCTTTGGCGCCGCGATTTTATTTCTCTCCAGCAGCTCGGCAAGGTATACTTTGTTGGTACACCGTAAAATGGATTCTGGATCGTCGATAACAACCAAGCCCTCAGCAGCTGCCTTCCGGGAAAACCGGTAGGTGTGATGGTTTACATTGGTCGTCTCACGAATAAACAGACCATCAAATTCTGCAAGGCGCCCGTAATCTTTCCAGGTTATCCGTTCCACATAAAAGCCAACTGATTCCGCCGCCTTGGTAAACTTTTGCAGGGCACGTTCATCGGAGGGAGGAAATTGTTCTTCCGGGTTGGCCAGAATTGCCAGGTCAAAACGGCTGCTGTTTCCTTTCTTCGCAAAGTAGCTGTGGCGTCTGTTGAAATACTCCCGGGCTTTTTCCACTACAAACGGACGATGATCCTCCGGGATGTCACTAGCTGCAATAGGACCTATAGACTGCAAATTCCATTTCTCTGATTTGACAAAATGTGCTCGCAGCAGCGGCGCCTGGAATTGCATAAAAAGCTGCTGGCTCAATTTGTCGTAGCGCTTCGCCAGGTTTCTCCCGAAATAGATACTCAATGTAAATCGGCTACTCTGTATCGGTTTGAGATTTTTCTGAATCATAGCATCCAGCTCATCCGAAACATACCGTACCATGGAGGATGATTTCAGGTCCTGTATAGTCAGGACATTGGGCATCGGTTTGTGGCCCCGGGCCATCGCCAGCAGGGAAACATAGTACCCAATGCTTTGATAGCGATAAGAACGGCACAGGTTGAAGAGTCGCACATTTTTCAAATTGCTGTATCGACTATCCGAAAGGTATAATTTAGCCGATACGATCTCGCCCTCGGGAATCTGCAATGGCCAGTTCCTGGGGTTATTCACTACAAACAAGTACTTCATAGCCCTGTTTTTTCCGGTCTTCTGATGATGATTAAATTGGCATCATAGGTAACAATACTGAGTAAAATAGCATTTATGACACGGTTTATCTCAATTTCGTATTGATGCCCTTTAGCCAAGGGGTTTTCCAGCAACGGATCTGCCACCATTACGGTCTTTGTTTCCCTGTCGTACCCATGCAACACAACAAAATGTCCTACAGGTTCCCCCCGCAGATCATCGTACTCATTATCGGTACCCAATTCGCGTTTGCTCCGATAAAGAAACGTAGCACTTAATCCAGTTAAAATCGGAATACCCTTGTTTAAAAAACTGCGAATCAACGATGGTTGTAATACCTCAAATTCCAACTCTCCCCCCGCATCCAGAAAAGCGATATAAGCCTCAGTAACCTGTTTTAGTTTAGGATCCCCTTTCAGCGCTGCTTGATTTACCAGCTTTTGTTTAATGAAAGCAGCTTCTTCCCCATACCAGGTTGGATCGAAAAGGTTAAGATTATAGGAATAGATCGTAGCCCGGTAGCCACGCTTGAGTGCATGCATTGCCAGCCATGCGCCCAACGTCCCACCATCCAGCAACGTCGGTACCTCATCAATTACCTGTTCCAAAGAGATATTATCATCATAAAAATTATAAATCGTCTTCAAACAAGTTGGACCGCAGGTAGTATTGTCGGGTTGTGCCGAAATTGAAACTGGAATGTCTGTTTTCATTTTTATCCTAAATGCCTCAAAAATCAACGTATATATCTGAATATATTACGGAGAAATTGGTTCTTCGCCATTAGTTATTTTGATTATTTTGCGGAAATAGGGTTGAAATCTTGCAGAGTTAAAGTTTTTGCGCTACATATTGTCACCGGGAAAAATTAAACCAATGTACATAAGGAAGAACGTAATTCTACCTTTTTAAAACATTAAAATTATTCTTTGAATATGCAGTATTTAAACGTATCCGCACATAAACCAGCTACTCACATTTTATCTATCATATTTGTATTTCTTTTTTTAGCCGTTACGGGATCATATGCGCAATCCGAGGGATTCAACGCCACATTCGAACATCAGGCGATAGTGGTAAGCGACCTCGATGAGTCCGCACAATTTTACAAGGAGGTGCTAGGGTTACAAGAGGTGGAAAACAAGACCGAAAAGCCCACCCGACGCTGGTTTTCACTCGGGGAAAACCTGGAGCTCCATCTGCTGCTGGAAGATGAGATGGTAAGCGTGAACAAGTACCTGCATATGGCTGTGGCGATCTCAAAGTTTGATGCTTTCATTGGAAATTTGCGCGATCGAAATATCACCTTCTATGATTGGGAGGGCAATCCAAACGAAATAAAACTCCGGCCTGATGGGGTTCGCCAGGTATATTTGCAAGATCCTGACGGCTACTGGATTGAGATCAACAGCAATGCCCGTTAGTATTAACAAATAATTTTAATCCCGGAACATTAGATTATAGTGTCATTACTGCTCCTGGCGCCGCACCGCAACAATATGCAGACCTGGAAAGAGGCCCTGTTGGAGGAAGATCCGAACCTCGATGTCGAAATCTGGTCGGATGTTGAAGACAAAGAGCGAGTTCAGTTCATTGTGAGCTGGAATCAACCTAAGCGAACGCTGAACCAATTCCCCAACCTCAAGGTAGTCTCTTCACTGGGAACCGGGGTCGATCACATCCTGCGTGATGAGCATCTTCCTGAGAATGTGAGTGTTTGCCGTGTAGTTTCCTCATCCCTGGTCCGGCAGATGCAGGAATACGTGCTGATGGCAGTTCTGGATTACCAGCGGAACCTGCACACTTATTTCCGGCAGCGAAGCGAACGCGAATGGAGGGAACATCCCAATAAAACCATTGATGAAATACCGGTGGGCGTTATGGGGCTCGGTAAACTGGGAGCACCGGTAGCCCAAATGCTGGCCAAAAATGGGTACCAGGTGGCTGGCTGGTCGTATTCAAAAAAGGAATTAGATGGAATCGAAACATTTGTTTACGATGAACTTGAGCAATTCCTAAAGACAACACGCATTTTGGTCTGCCTGCTGCCGTTGACTTCGGAGACGCACGGCATCCTGGATCTGGATCTGTTCAAGAAGCTGGAACATCCTGCTTACCTAATCAATGTGGCACGTGGTGAACATCTTGTTGATGAAGACCTGATCTATGCGTTGGAAACCGGCTGGATCGAGGGAGCCTGCCTGGATGTATTTTCCGAAGAACCGCTACCGGACCGGCACCCGTTTTGGAACCGCAAACAAATTATGATAACACCTCATGCCGCTAGTTTTACTCCTCCTCATGAAGTGGCTGAACAGGTGGTTGAAAATTACAAACGCGCGCTTTCGGGAATGGAACTGTTAAACGAGGTGGATCTTGAGAAGGGATACTGATCGGTTATCCTCCTACACACTAGGCTTCGGAGAGCGGGCAGTTATCCGCTTGCCCTAGGAGCTTTAGCGTAGTAGGGTTATCAGTTATCAGTTATCAGTTATCAGTTATCAGTTATCAGTTATCAGAGGCTGCTTATTTCTGAGGTCCGCTTCAAGGATTACTTTTGCGTAATGCGAAATACATGATGCGTAACTTTTTAATGCTTTCATCAATAATCCTATCCTTACGTATCACGCATTACGAATAACGTATCGGTCGGGAGTGCAACTCCCTCCCAACCCGGGAAAAATTCCCAATTGCTACCCACTGCTCACTGTTTACTGTCAACTGTGAACTGTTACAGGATATATCCAGCCGAATGGGTCTTCCTTTTTGCCGGTCTGGATACCATAAATCTCATCGTATAATCGCTGGCCAAGCGCCCCGCGCTCCTCTTCATGGATGGTAACGGTCTCACCGTTATAGGAGATTGTATTGACAGGAGCAACCACCGCAGCTGTGCCTGTGCCAAATGCTTCCCTGAGCTTTCCCTGCTTGCCAGCTTCCATCACTTCATCAATTGAGACTGCGCGTTCTTCTACTTCTACATCCCAATGCCTGGCCAGTTGAATCACGGAATCCCGCGTAACGCCTGGCAAAATCGTTCCACTTAGCTTGGGCGTAACCAGCAGGTCATCAATCAGAAAGAAGATATTCATCGTCCCAACCTCCTCTACATACTTATGCTCAATGGCGTCCAGCCAGAGAACCTGGTCAAATCCCTTATCTTTTGCCTGCTGAACAGGATATAAACTGGCGGCATAATTACCGGCCGTCTTGGTGGCACCGGTACCTCCTCTGGCAGCACGCACATGGTGTTGATCAGCTAATAGTTTTACCGGCTTCGAGTAATACGATCCCACCGGTGAAGTGATGATATAAAATCGGAATACATCGGCTGAACTAGCTGCAATGACTGGTTCGAACGCAGAGGCAAACGGACGAATGTACAGGGCGTTGCCCTCTTTTTGGGGAACCCAGCGGTGATCAAGCTTTATAAGCTGTTCAATAGCCTGCAGGAAGAGATCGGGGGGGACCGGGGGGATACAAATACGGCGGCAAGATTGGGTCATCCGCTCAATATTTTTTTCGGGCCGAAAAAGGTTTACTGTATCGTCTCCCACGTAATACGCCTTGGTTCCTTCAAAAACGGATTGCCCATAGTGAAACACTTTCAGGGCAGGTTCGACCTCTATTGTACCGTAAGGCTTAATGGTTGGGCTGTGCCAACTGCCATCCCGATACTCCATCTCAAACATATGATCGGCAAAAATGCGGCCAAAGCCGGGATTGTCAAGGTCGGCCTCAGCCAGTCGACTTTCGGATACCTGCTCAATCTCAATGTTAGCTTTTTCACTTATCATATCTGGCCTTTTTATTTTTTGAAATATTTCTCACGCAACCGCCGCTTTTATCTAAAGTAAGAAAAATGGAAATCCTACAGCAATAATATTGAAAACGGTCTCCACCTTTTTTTTCTTCTAACCGCTGTATCTTTGAATAATCACATAAATAAAATTGATAATAATATAACGGAGTTTCACATCCTGACCGGAATAAAGAGGATGATACGCTCCTAAAATTCTTGGAACGATATCTTGCAAAAGAAACTGGACAAACTTTTTACACTTCTCAAACAAACACCGAGGGGACCTTACTTTAATCCCTGGTACCATCAGGATGAAGCACATGACCTCAATTCTTCATCTCCCAATGTGCGCCGGAAACAGCTGCGAACCTATCTCTCAGATCGACTGGAATCAGCCAGGTATCTCTGCGTGGCAGAAGCACTGGGCTATCAAGGGGGACATTTTACCGGCATAGCCATGACCTCCGAACGCATTCTGCTCGGTCACCAGCAAAAACCGCACGGCATTCCGGCCGATGATGTATTCCGGGAACTCGAACCGCGCCGAACAAGCAAACCAGAGGTTATTCAAAAGGGATTCTCAGAGCCGACCGCCACGATCATGTGGAAGGCGTTATATAAACTGGGGCTGAATCCTTTTGAAGTGGTACTGTGGAATGGGCTGGCCTGGCACCCGTATAATCCGGAAGATGGGTTGCTAAGCAACCGAACCCCAACGGATACCGAATTGGAGGCCGGTATTCCTGCTCTCAAGACCTTTTTCGAGCTATATCCTGATGCAAAAGTGATTGCCGTTGGCCGCAAGTCGGAACATTGCCTGGATCTGCTGGATGTTGACTACATCCCGGTTCGCCACCCGGCTAACGGCGGCGCTCCCAAATTCCGTCGCCAAATGAAAGATTTGATTGAACACGGATGACACAGAGTATGCAGATTGGCTCAGAATTATAAAAAATTTGGTTCCGCTGCCTGGCAACGGAACCAAATGATTATTTAAATGTGATTATACTGAATCGTCAATTTTGAGTTGACCAATTCAACATTCATCATTCAAAATTAGAATTACTAACCCGTGCTCTGCATGGCGGCAGCAATTCCGTTAATGCTAAGGAACAGCGCTTCCCGAAGCTCCTCTTCTTCCGCTCCCCCGTTGGCATTCCACCGTTTAAGCAGATCGACCTGCATCAGGTTGAGAGGATACGTGAAAGGATTACGGAATCGGATCGATTTCTTAATCACCATACTATTATCCAGAATATCATTCAGGCCAGTAATAGAGGTGATCACCTCTTCGGCTTTTTTGAAATCATCGGAAATAATGCCGTAAAATTTTCCATCGGCATCGGTGGTATACGCGTCGGCTGTGGCAAGGTGTGTTCGAGCCATCTCTCGCTGGGCGTTGTCGAGGATGGTTTTGAAGAAGATCCACTCTTTGTACCATTTCCGGAAGAGTTTCAGATTCTCTTCATCCTTGTCGATCATCTCTTTCAGAGCAATGCCAATGCCATACCAACCTGGCACGTTGAAACGCACCTGCGTCCAGGCAAACACCCATGGTATAGCCCGCAGATTATCGAAATCAGCGGCATCCGGTCCTTTTCGGGAAACCGGTCGTGACGCTATCGGGAGGCGACTAATGTGCTCAATTGGTGTGATTTCGGTGTACCATGGCCAAAATTCCGGGTCATCAATAAGATCACGATACGCCTTCATGGAGCGCTGCGCCACCTGTTCCATCACCTCTTCCAGCTTGTCACGATTCTCCTGCGTCGGATCATTTTCTGAGACCGTAATGCGGAGCATCGCATTGACGATCTGCTCCAAGTGTCGGCGTGTGATGGAAGCGAGCGAATAGCGGAACGAGATTACCTCTCCCTGCTCAGTAAAACGGATACGCCCGTTGTTGCTAATCGGCGGGAGCGCCAGGATTGCCTGGTTTGAACGACCACCACCACGACCAACGGTACCACCGCGACCGTGGAATAACCGGAAATCAACATCATATTCGCGACATACTTTGCCAAGATCCTGCTGAGCTTTTTCGAGCGCCCAGTTGGCCATCCAGTAACCGCCATCTTTGTTACTATCGGAATATCCCAGCATAATTTCCTGGAAATCGTTCCGGGCTGCTACCTGCTTGGCGTAGAGCTCATTTTCGTAAATAGTACTCATGATATCGCCGCACTCTTCAAGGTCTTCGATTGTCTCAAAGAGCGGAACCAGGTCCAGTTGACTTGTGACCTCATCCTGCTCATTACTCCAGAGTCCTCGCTCTTTGGCAAGTATAAGCACCTCCATCATGTCGCTTATGCCATGGGTCATACTGATGATATAGCAGCCGAAACTGTTTTCATCCAGTTCCTGCATGTCGCCGATAAGCTGGAATACATCCAACAGTTCCTGTGTGTTGTCGGAAACACTGGCTTTTACCGGGCAGAGGGGTCGCGGGTTGGAAAGTTCCTGGGTTAAGATCTTTACTTTCTCCTCTTCCGAAAGGCCTTGATAATCGTCCGTAACTTTTGCCAGCGAGAGCAGTTCTGATACCGCATCTTCATGCAATTTACTATGCTGTCGGATATCAAGACTGGCCAGGTGGAAACCGAAAGTTCGGGCCCGTATCAACAGGTCATTGAGCTTTCCGTAGCTGCTGACCCCCTTGAGACCACCCTCGGCCAGGCTTTCCTTAATAAGCTGCAGATCGCTAATAAAGTCAGAGGCCTTGTACTTTTGCGCTTCTTCCAAGACTTCTCCTTTCCTACCTTCACGGATCGTCTTCAGCTGATGACGCAGCTTGTGCATAATCAGGGTTACTTTCTGCCGGTAAGGCTCATGCTGATACAAACGCTGGTACCGCTCGGAGAGTGAAAAATGCTTTTTATCCTCTTCAATAGAGGCTTCCAGCTCCTCGGTAATAGTGTATTTGTTATTGGAAACACTGAGATAGCGACGCATTTCGTCGAGCTCTTCCAGGTAAAGCTTCAATACGTTTTCCCGCTGCTCCAGGATGGTGTTCCAGGTTACATCCACCGTCACCTTGGGGTTCCCATCGCGGTCACTTCCAATCCAGGAACGGTATCTCAGAATTGTCGGAAGATCAGGCACGGTGTCATAATAGGTTTTAAACGCCTCCCGGAGATCATCATAAAGTACGGGAATCGTCTCCCAGATGGAGTTCATAAAATAGAACATGCCGTTTTCCACTTCATCCTCTACCGTCACGCGCGCCGAGCGTACCTCATCGGTGGCCAGCAGCAGGTGAATTTCGTTAAGGATCTCCAGCACCGCCGTTTTACGCTCATCGGGGGTATACTGTTCCTGCTCCAGCTTGGAAATCATGGAGGTAATATGCTGCTGTTTCACCAGGATACTGTGGCGCCGGGCTTCAGTCGGGTGTGCGGTAATGGTCGGCTGAATATCCAGCTTGCCGATCACTTCCATCGCCTCTTCCTTACTGTATCCCTTCTGACTCAGCTGGTAGACCGCTTCTGCAATACTTTCTGTGCGAGGCGAGTCCGCCGTAGTTTGAAACGAACGTTCCCGGTTGATCCGGGTAATCTCGTGCTGCTCAAGTGAGTTAATCAGGTGAAAATATACGGTATAGTACCGCAACAGCGAGCTAATCTTTTCAGTGGACAGGCCACCGATCTTTTCTTTTAGCTCTTCCATAGTCTCTTCGTCACCCTCATCAAACGCCTTGGCGGCCAGTTTTGGGAGCTCGGTAATATCCTCAATAAGATCGGCATCATCTTTATCAGTAATAACTTCTTCCAAGAACTGGGAGAGGCTTTTTATCTGATGCCCGAGATTTTCACTAATTTCACTTTTTTCGGCAAAATAATCAGTAGTTTTTTCCCACAGCATTCGTGTTGGTCTCGTTTTATTATCTTTAACTAGTTCCATATACAAACAAATTTATAAACCGACGGAGGCCTAATATATGAAAAATAGATGTCAGTGGTGTGAGGATACTTTTCCCGAATATGTACGCTATCACGACGAGGAGTGGGGTGTACCGGTTACAGACGATAAGGCACAGTTCGAGTTTTTGGTGCTT
Source organism: Aliifodinibius sp. S!AR15-10 (assembly GCF_031569985.1). Classification (NCBI taxonomy): domain Bacteria; kingdom Pseudomonadati; phylum Balneolota; class Balneolia; order Balneolales; family Balneolaceae; genus Fodinibius; species Aliifodinibius sp. S!AR15-10. The sequence goes on from NZ_JAMQKA010000014.1 coordinate 12,566, forward strand.
GAGAGCGCCCAGGCTGGCCTGAGTTGGGGTACTATTTTAAAAAAACGGGAGGGCTACAGGAAGGCTTTTGCCAATTTTGATGTCGAAGAAGTAGCCCGTTTTGACGAACAAAGAATCCAGCAATTAAAACAAAATCCGGAAATTATCCGGAATGAACAGAAAATCCGGGCAGCGGTAAATAACGCGCAAAAAGTGATTGAGTTGCAGGAACACTACGGCAGTTTTTCGAATTATATCTGGTCATTTGTGGATGGGAAACCGGTAAATAATCGCTGGACCAAGTTACAACAGGTACCGGCTACGTCAGAAGAATCGGATCATTTGGCAGCCGATCTTAAAAAACGGGGCTTCAAATTTATAGGCAGCACCATCATATATGCCCACATGCAGGCCACAGGAATGGTAAATGATCATACCACCTCTTGTTTCAGGCACAACGAGGTTGAAAAAATGCACCAAAATTTTACATTATAAGGTAGCTTTTTTACCTAGGTGTTTACAGGATCAGCATTAATAATTATCGGTATATCTTCCTTTAAACTCTATTAAGCTATAAAATGCCGATAATACAATGAGTTATTTGTATCAGGAGTTTTAACAGCAACTTTATATCACAAATTCGAAGTTTTTTCTATTTTATAACCCATTTTTAACCTAACAAATGATCTATTTCATCTAATTACTAAAGCATTTACCGCTATGCGCTCAAAGTTTACTATAGACGAAGTTAGTCAGATGCTGGACATGAAACCTTCGGAAGTCGAATCAGAACTCGAAGACGGATATCTGGGGTATACTTTTGATAATGGCGAAAAAAAGGTCACCCTTTATGATCTTGAAAAGTATATGGGAGCGGAACGTACCCGTGAAATTACCCAGGAATTTTTACAGCAAAACTCGTAATCTGTATCTGAGAGTTATCTCGGATAAGAATTCGACCACTTTTATAATTTGGGCTTTCTTCCCCCTTGGGAATTCGGAGTGGCTAATTACCTGACTTTAGCATATATCATCGGCATGCGCCCCCTTTATTAGGCCTAACAGGTATAGTAGTTTCAGGGTAGTGGGGATTTTGGGAATAAATTTTACGATTCACTCAAGGATACCCCAGATCTGTGTTATTCGTTTACTACAAATTCATATAAATTATGTAGGCACCCATTAAGGCCAAAAAGAGGGCAAATCCTTTTTTCAATCCTTCCTGGGAAACCTGGTCTCCAATTTTTTTGCCGGCCAAACTTCCGAGGATGCCAATTCCTGAGAAAATGACTAAGAGAGACCAGTTTACCGAAAGATCGAAGGATTGAAGTACATCAAGGTATTTATAAAACCCGCTGAAACTTTTCATCGATATGATAACCAGGCTGGTGCCCACAGCAAGGGTAATGGGTAAACCCTCCATCAACACCAGTGCCGGTACGATCAAAAATCCACCACCAACGCCTACAAAACCGGTCAACACCCCCACACCGATTCCTTCTAGAATTATTTTGTACCGCGGATAATCGCCGTAGGAACTTTCCAGTGTCGCGTGGTTTCTATACATCATGATGGCAGCAATGATCATCACAAAGGCAAACACAACAAGCTGCAGCGTGCCGGAAACATACTTTGCCAGGAAAGCGCCGCCGTAGGTCCCAGCCATGCCCGGAAGACCAAAGTAGAGTACGCTTCTCCAGTGCACCCTATTCTTAATGGCATAAGGAATAGCGCCTGCCAGACTTATGGTTCCTACAATACCAAGGGATTCCGCAATAGCTAGTTTTTCTGGTTCATCTACGAGGTAAACAAGCACAGGCACTGTCAGGATGGAGCCCCCGGATCCCAACAACCCCAGGGATATACCTACAAGTAGCGCTCCAAGCCAGGCCCAAAACATAAGTCCTCCTTTGAAAAATGATCGGCCAAAACGTCTCGACTCATTTACTTTTTAACGAGATCCGGCCAGTTATTAATATGATCATCCACTAATTTCACGCGGTAACCATTGCGTTGTAATAATGCCGCTGAGGCAGAAGCGCGCCCCCCCGACTGACAGTGAACCAGCAGGGTTTTGTCTTTTGGCAACTCCTCCAGGTGCTCCAATAACCTGGTATGAGCTATGTTGATCGCCCCCTCGATATGCTCTTCTTCATATTCTGTAGCCTTTCGGACATCCAGTACGGCGGAGTCTTCAGCATTTATCAGACCTTGCAGCTTCCCGAAATCAGTGCGCTCAATATGATCAAGGGGTTCCCCCTTCTCCTGGTAATCAGATAAATCTGCCGGCGTGATGTATCCTTCAACGTTATCGAGGCCGATCCTGATCAGCGCGCGTACCGCTTCCTCGAGGCGCTCCGGTTCTATAACGAGATATATCCGCTCCTCTTCCCTGATAAATGAGCCGCTCACAGTATCAAAATTTTTGTCCAGGGGACTCGACAATGAACCTGAAATATGTCCATCCACGAAGTCAGATCGATTCCGGGTATCCAGGATAACAGCTCCTTCGCCACAGCCCTCTTCTATAAAACCTTCCGTCTCCAGGTGTTGCGGTTGAGGAAGTTTACCCAGTAACTTGGGTCCCCTGCGGTTGTCGCGCTTCATACGGGCAAAATAGAGCGGGGGCTCCGGTTGGCCCTCAAGGATAAAATCAACAAAATTCTGCTCGCTGCTCGCTGCTTTTATGGAGGGATTAAAACGCAGCTCATATCCCACCGTGGATTCTGGAACCGCTCCCAATGCCTTTCCGCAGGCACTTCCGGCCCCGTGCCCCGGCCACACCTGCAGGTACTCTGGCTGCCGCATAAACTCGGTTACCGAGTCGTAAAGTGTTCGTGCCGATGATTCCATCACGCCCTTTTGACCGGCTGCTGTCTCAAGCAAATCCGGGCGACCGACGTCGCCGACAAAAATAAAATCTCCTGTTATCAGTCCCATCGGATCATCGGCGGCAGCACCATCGGTTACTTTGTAGGTGAGGTGCTCTGGCGTATGCCCCGGGGTATGCCACGCCTCAAAATGGATATTCCCGATGCTGAAGCGGTCGCCGTCTTTAAGCAGCTGGTAATTGTAATCACTGTTAATAAGCCATTCGTACCTCCAGTCATCACCTCCCTCATCAGAAGCATAAATCTTTACACCTTTCTCGGCGAATTCCCGCGCACCTGTCAAGTAATCGGCATGGATGTGGGTATCAGCTGCAGCTATAATCTCGAGTCCTTCTCTATTCGCAAATTCCTCGTACCGGTCGATATCTCTCATTGGATCAATAATAATGGCTTCTCCCGAAGCCTGACACCCAACCATATACGCATACTGCGCTAGCTTCTCTTCAAAAATTTGTTTAAAAAACATGACGCATATCTCTATAGTTTTGGCAAATTTCAAATAACGCTAACAACTCTCTCTACTTTGTTATTTGATGCATTATTGTTTAATAATTTTTACCTAATGGGGTAACTTGGGTCTGAGGTATCCATACACCCATGCTCCCACGATAGCACTTACCAGTGGAACCAGCATAATCAGCAGTCCGCTGCCACTCAGTACATACAATGGGCCCGGACACGCCCCAGTCAGCGCCCATCCCAATCCAAAAATTAATCCACCCAACACATAGCGTTTGTTAAGTGAATTGTCTTTGGATTTAACCTTCATCTCATTTCCATCCGCATCCTTCAATTCAAAGCGGTTGATAATCCAAACTGAAAGTGCCCCGATTGCAATCGCTGAACCGAGCACACCGTACATATGGATGGAATCGAAACGAAACATCTCTTGTATACGAAACCAAGAGACAACTTCTGATTTAATCAATACAAAACCGAAAAATATTCCTGCAAACAAGTACCTCATCGATACAAAATTTTACGCTTTAATTATAAACTTAGGATGAAGGGCAACAGTAAATAGGTTACAATAAGCCCCCCAATAAAAAAACCTACAGTGGAAATCAGTGATGCCTTTTGGAATGTAGCCATGCCCGTAATAGCGTGGCCGGATGTGCATCCCCCGGCGTAGCGGGCACCAAAGCCCACCAGGAACCCGCCCAGTATCATGACGATGAGTCCTTTTACAGAAAGCAGGTTTGTCAAGTTGAAAAGGTCATTCGGAATCATTCCGTCAAAATCACTGATTCCCAACGCGGCAAGATCCTGCCTGGTTTCAGTAGCGAGCTGAATTGGTTCAGGATTATCAAAGACAAAACCACCCAGGAAGCCCCCGATAATCATACCGGCTACCAACCAGAGGTTCCAACTGCTAGCTCTCCAGTTGTAGTTAAAATATTCGATTTTGGACGGTAACGTAGCGGAGCAGACATGCCGAAAACTCGATGACACGCCAAACGATCTGTTACCGATATACAGCAGAAGTGGCAGCATCAACCCAATTAACGGACCTGCAATGTACCAGGGCCACGGTTCTGTTAGCAACTCTGTAATCATATTCAAAATGTTTGATTACTGTTCTTAGTAGATCAATAAAAGTATAGTAAAATCCGCAATATGACACAACATGTAAATACATGTACTGTTAACACAGTGATATAACCCACTCAAAGGTGATAACTACTTTACAGACCGTAATCTTCTTGTTACAGCTTAACGCACAGCGCCAAAGATGGTATTCATACTAATGTATAGCGGCTTCTGTTTTTAAAGAGCTACCTGCATCTGCACCGTGAAGAGGTTTCCAAGATCAGGATTCAAGTGATCCTCAAGTAGTTCATAATTAAGAGAAAGGCGTGTATTTCCCTGAAGATAATAACTTGTCCCCAGCATAAGTGCAGTCAGATGGTCGTCATCTGCTGATGTATTTGGGATCGTAATATTCATATCGGGCAATAGCTTCCAGGTTTTCACTAAACTTATAGCCACCCAACAAATACCCTCCATGCATCTCCCTGCTGTTACCAGTGGACAACTCATCCTGGCGAAAAATATACTCGCTCCGCAGAAACACCGGGTTGCCCTTGTAGTTGACATCCGCACCTACCTTGTAGCGGGCTTCGTGATTATCCAAAGAGGAATTTGGCCGATACTGACCCAAGTGTCCTGATATCCCCAGCTCAAAATTATCGGCTAAATTCACCCCAACACGTCCCATCAGATCTTTGGGATCGAACTGTTCGGTTTGATTGGCCCCTTCACCGTTCACGAAAGCTACCGCATAATTCACGATGGAGTGGCGACCACTTACTCGAATGCCCACATCTCGGAACATTGTAAATGTGCTAAGTCGTCGTATGGCATTTGACCGTTCAATCGAGGGATTTAGAAAAATGGGCTGGGGACCCTCTAACCCGAAAGGAAGCAAAAACTGACCGGTACGAATCTGGAGTAGCGGATCAATATCAAAATCGATAAACGCATTAACCAAACGGGGCGTATTGTTGGGTGGTTCTGCATACCCGCCAACCAGGTTTATACTAATGCGGTCCGTGATGTCTCCCACAACCCCAACCCGTGCGCGGTGAATGGCAAAACGGGCGGGGGAATTGGGCGCATCATCTGCGATGAATTGCTGCTGAAGGAATCCACCAAATTTCAGTGAAGGAAAGGCTCGCTTCTGTTCATCAGTGACAGATTGCGCTACCACGCTCTCAAATTGAACTATGAGTATAAATACTAGCAAACTCGAAAAAACAATAAATATTGATACAGATCGGCTATTTGACATGATATGATAAATTTATGATTAAGCTTGCGGAGGTCGGTTTATCTCCTATTCCATCCCTTTCTCTGATCAGCGGTGCTGACCGCTCTGCCAAAAAATCCGAGAATAAAAACCATAAATAGAAAACCAGTAGCAAATATTTTTTTGACGTCACCCACTTGTTATTCTTTAGAAAGGGTTTTATAATCAGTGGACAGAAAAAAGGGCTTAAACTCTGTTAGAGGGGTACCTGGTTACCACCAACATTAAAATCGGTTAGGAAATGGCGCATAAAACAGCTACACACGAACAGGCTGCCCCTGTTCAACCCTCATGGCAATCTTCTTACAATTATTCTTACAATTATTGGGAGGAAAAACTTAATACGATATGGCATGAACGCGGGCTTCAAATTTTTATGGTTATTGTGATGGCCCATTGGGCGGAGCATCTTGCACAAGCCTATCAAGTATATGTTCTGGGTTGGCCTATTCCAGAATCGCTTGGGTTTTTAGGACTCTATTTCCCTTCTTTGATTGCATCAGAGATATTGCACTATGGGTATGCCATTGTCATGCTCGCTGCGCTATGGATCTTCAGAACAGGCTTTACCGGGAAGGCCTATACCTGGTGGATGATCTCTTTCTGGATACAATTCTGGCATCACATTGAACATGCCCTGCTACAGGGACAGGCGATCGTAGGTGAAAACCTGTTCAATTCCCCGGTCCCGATCAGCATCGTTCAGCTTTGGGTGCCCCGTGTTGAACTACACTTGATCTATAATACATTGGTGTTTATTCCCATGATTGTGGGTATGTATTTGCACATGTTTCCACCACCCGGCGAAGAACAGCACATTAAATGTTCCTGTGTTGTGCAGCCGAGATCATCAGCAAAATAATTATTGAGGCTACCGGCAAATATGCCTTTTTGGAGTTTTAGTATCAGTGGTGACCAATTTTCGTATTACCCTTTAGCAAAAAAATCGAAGCTTTTGTTCCTCCTGCTATGCTTCACAATTGCTGGATGTCAATCCTCTGTAGATGACCATTCTGATGTCAAGCTGAACTGGGAAATTGAACCCGATCCGCCGAGCGTAGGCATGGCCACCATCGACATTACACTGAGAGACAGTACTCAACAATTATTGACAGGGGCGAAAGTGAAGCTTGAAGGAACGATGTCTCACCCGGGCATGAAGCCGATTCAGGCCACGGCTGAAGAAGTAGAACCGGGTCATTACTCGGCCGAAATGGAATTCACCATGGGTGGAGACTGGATCCTTTTGGTCACGTCCACCCTTCCTGATGATCGCATTGTAGAAAGACAGATTAAGATACCCGGAGTTCGTTCAGAATAATAGAAGGACAGGTATGATATAATGAGTGCTAATAACAGTATACCGGGAATGGGCGGTGGTACAAACCTGCTGAAACTCCCGGTTATCGGAGATTTCCTGCGCTGGCGTCATTCACGCATGTTCCTGCAGAGTATCACGCTTGTCATTGCACTGGCCATGATTCTGCATGGTCTCTTTGGACCGGATTTGGCTCCACGAAACCTTTCAACCCTCTTTACCTGGGTGCATTACCGGGGTATTCTAGTGCTCATCCTTTTGGTGGCTGGTAATTTTTTCTGTATGGCGTGCCCGTTTATGTTGCCGCGCGAGCTGGCCCGTCGATTTACCAAGCCGGTACGTAACTGGCCTCGCTGGCTTCGCAACAAATGGCTTTCAATCGGTCTTTTTGTAGCGATCCTGTTTGCCTACGAATATTTTGACCTGTGGGGCTCACCATGGTGGACCGCCTGGCTCATCATAGGCTATTTTTCGGCGGCGCTTTTGGTAGATGCATTCTTCAAAAAGGCATCGTTCTGCAAATATGTATGCCCCATCGGTCAGTTTAATTTCATCTCCTCTACCGTCTCTCCGTTCGAAGTAAAGGTAGCCGATCCTGACATGTGCCTTACCTGCGAAACAAAGGACTGCATCAAAGGCACGCGGGATCCCAACGATCACGACAATGTTATCCAGCGGGGATGTGAGCTGGCTCTTTTCCAACCGAGGAAAACAGGCAACATGGATTGTACTTTTTGTATGGACTGCGTGCATGCGTGTCCCCACGACAATGTAGCCGTAGCAACCAAAGTACCGGGCAGTGAGCTCTGGGAAAAAACGCGCCGTTCCGGCATCGGGCGTTTTACCAACCGCAAGGACCTGTCCGTGCTTGCGCTCATTTTCACTTTCGGAGCTTTGCTTAATGCCTTTGGCATGGTGAGTCCGGTGTACGCTTTCCAAAACTGGCTGGCAGGTGTATTGCACACCACCTCTGAACTGCCCGTGCTGGCCACCCTCTTTTTCCTTATGCTGGTGGTTGAGCCGGTTGTGTTACTGGCGGCAGCAGCTTTTGGCACTAGCAAATGGACTGCGACTCATGAAAAGTTACTTCCCGTGGTCATGCGCTATTCCTATGCGCTGGTACCTTTTGGATTTGGCCTGTGGCTGGCTCATTACAGCTTCCATTTGTTTACCGGCATCTGGACGTTTGTGCCCGTTGTTCAAAGCGTCCTGGCCGACTTGGGAATACCCTTGTTGGGTGAGCCGATGTGGCGCCTTTCCGGGATGCAGCCGGGACTGGTCTACCCGCTTGAGCTGGGCTTCCTTAGCCTCGGCCTTTTGGGATCGCTGCTCGTTACCTATAAAATTTCATTCCGGGATTACAAAGCACGCCCCTGGCAAGCTTTCATCCCCTGGGCAATCCTCTGCGTGGTGCTTTTCTGCGCTGCCCTTTGGCTGCTCAATCAACCGATGGAGATGCGGGGTACTTTTCTTGGAGGCTGATTGTTAACTTAGTGAAGAATTGAAATTACTTTTATGGATTCAACACCCAACGAAGATAACCGATTTGCAATGAACAAATGGTGGCCTGCCCTCTTTTTTTGTTTGAGCCTGATCACCCTGGCACCTCGCTCAATAGCTCATGAAGGACCTCCGTTTCCTATCATCGTTGACAAAGAAGTGGGACCGTACCTGGTGTCGGTTTGGACAGACCCGGACATCGGGATCGGAACTTTCTTTGTGGTTATGGAGCCGAAAGACGAATCCGCCATCCAAGATGACATTAGATCTGTACAGGTCGGCGTTGTCCCTGCCTCAGGGAGGCTTGATGAAAAAGTGTATACCGCAGAATCTCAGCGAACCCGAAACGGGGCTCGTTATATGACTGAGGTGGAGTTTGACAAAGGTGAGATGTGGAAAGTACGAATCATTTTAGAGGGTAACGGCTGGGGCGATGAACTGCATTCTGAGGTCGAAGCAACACCGGATGGGTCAATCGGTCCCATTGCTGTTGTCATTTACGCACTCCCCTTTGTGGGAATCGGTATTCTCTGGATTCGAGCCATCATGCGCCGTCGTGAAACGGTAGATGAGGGAGAGGAAGAGTAGTTCTGCAGGTCAGCGAAAAGGATATATGAGCCAAGACCCATCTCATTTGCAACGAAACCAATCTATGTTTCTGTTGCTTGCCTACCTTCGGCTTCTGGAAACAGATACATCTCTATCAAAATCGAATAGTGGACAAAAGCATGTATCATATAGTCGAACGCCGTAATTTGAGAGGATGAATCTCATGGACTGCCTTCCACCCGGGTTCACGAGCGATACTTGAACCGACTTTCAAGCTGTACTGTCGAGATCGAAACAGGAAAAATGTAACATATACACCCGCCGGCTCTCTTATAGGGGGTAGTCAAATAAAAGGCAATCTTATTACTCCATAATATGACCTCGCTAGATAGAATCGCATTTCTACTCAGCTATGGATATGAAACGATCCGCACCTTTATTTCTGCCGAAGAGCTATTGGCGGAAATGGTGATTACACTGCTATTCATAGCCCTGGTGATTATTGCCCTGTAAACGATAGCATTTCAGGGCTATTTCATATTTTTTGCTCACAATTAATTTAGACTTGGGTCCCGCCAAAGAATGACGGAACCCAAGTAGCTTAATTCAACGGAATCCGGTCTTTATTCTTTGCAAGCCACTGATCAAAGGTCTGCAGAGATGGATTCAACGACCGTGCAATATCCAGGTTACGGGCGCCACTGTAACTCTCTTCAAAATCACGCTTAAACTGGAACATATTGCCAAGATCATCAGCACCCGGGAAACCCAATCCTCGATATGTTTCAGGGTTTATCGAGTTGTATGTCACCTTTTTCCCCAATGCTTTGCTCAGTGACTCCGCCATCTGTGATCCTGTCAAATTCTCACCGGAGATCGCAACGCTTTTACCAATAAATTCCCTCCCTTTCTCGAAAATCCCATAGGCACACCGGCCGATATCATCAGATGCGATGCCAGGAAGCTTTTTGTTGTCCATCGGCAGCGTAAAGGTTAGTGTTCCATCTGTTCCCACTTTGGGGGCCATACCGAAATAAATCAGGTTATCCCAGTAGAAGGAGGTGTGTAAAAAGGTCACAGGCAAATCAAGTTCAGTAAAGAAAGTGTTGGCTTCCCCTTTGGCATCAAAATGAGGCACTTTGTATTTACCCATCAGTGTGGGCATGCGGTTGTCGGTGAGTGGTACCCATTTTCGGGTGTCCTCAAGCGTGGACCAAATTACATGTTTCAATCCAGCTGCTTTTGCTGCCTGGGCCATATTCCGCGCCTGCTCCAGCTCTTTTTCCGGCGACATGTGATCCCAGAAAAAAGTTACGCAAAACGCCCCATAGGCCCCTTTAAATGCTTTTTCCAGGCTCTTGAGATCATCAACATCGGCCTGGACTACTTCAGCACCTAGTTTTTTCAGTTCCAGGGCCTTTTCGGAATTTACGTTTCTTGTCAACGCCCGTGCCTTGAACTCTCCGCTTTTGTCCTCATGAATAGCTTGAACCAATCCTCCACCCTGTGCTCCGGTGGCTCCTAACACAGCAATAATTTTACCCTTGTCCATAGTATCCTCACTATAAATGTTATAGTCATTTTAATATAACTTTTTGTGCCCTCCCAAAATTGTGTCTTCAGAAAATATTTTTAACTCGCTGAGGTGAAACTATTGCAGCTGACAACAAATAACCACTATACCAATCAACTAATAAAACACTGCCTTGATTAAACTTGGTTTATGAAACCTGAGGGACTTATCTTTGTGCGTTAATCAATTCAATATCCAAAAATTATTCATGTTCAACCTAGGTACCTACCAGACTCTCAACGTAGCACGAATCACAGATCACGGATACTTTCTTGTCAACACTTCCTCCAAGACAGACGAGACGGTTTTGCTACCCAATAAGCTGGCTGACCGCAAGCTTCAGAAGGGAGAAAATGTTCGCGTTTTTCTCTACAAAGATGGGGAAGAACGCATTACCGCCACCATGCAGGAACCAAGGATCACACTCAACAGTATTGCTCTATTGAGAGTCAACGACACCAATATATACGGTGCTTATCTCGACTGGGGACTCGACAAAGACCTGTTTGTACCCCACAGCGAACAAACCGAGAAGATGCAGGTGGGCCAAACCCGGCTGGTTTATATGTATCTCGACCGGGAGACTGATCGCCTGGTGGCGACCGCTAAAATCGATCGATACCTGGACAATGAGAATATAAAGCTTCAAGAGAAAGAGAAGGTTGACCTCTGGATCTGGGATGAAACCGAGCTTGGATACAATGTGATCATCAATGAGCAGTACAAAGGGCTTGTTTATCACAATGAGTTTTACCGCGATATATACTACGGGGATCAAACCACCGGCTATATCAAAAAAATCCGCGATGACAATAAGATTGACGTTACCCTACGGCCGATCGGCTACAAGAAGGTAGAGCCAAACGCGAAGCATATCCTGCAGCGGTTGAGACAGCTGGGTGGTTATCTTGACCTTCATGACAAAAGCGACCCCAAAGAGATTCACCAGCGCCTGGAGATGAGCAAGAAAACTTATAAGAAAGCGATCGGTCGCCTCTACAAGGAGAACATTATTACTATTGAGGATGATGGTATTTACCTGGTAGAGTGATTTTCAGCTTTTGAAAACAGAGTTTCACTAATCACCTCAAAGAAGCTATCAGCTCTTCATCCACATCCTCGTTGATTTCAGACAGCCCGGTAGTATCCAGAAAATCGTTGGAAAATACCTTCGCCATTTCAGGGGAGAGCAGAGCGCTCCTCAGTTCCTTCCATTTTTCTGCTTTGTTACCGTACATATAGTCAACCAACCCCGGATAGGCCCAATCCGCATTTTTACCCCAGTGCAGCGTAAACGGAATATCGTTGGCTTTCAGGGCATCGATCATCAGGTGAGAAAACTCGGTAAGGCTCGGCAGTCTATCCGATTTTTCCCACAGCACTCCATCGATCTCAATCATGCAGGTGATGGGAAATTTTGTAAAGGCCAGCGTCGCATCCGATTGCTTGACAAAACGCATTGCAAAGAGCCCGGGGAACGGCCCCTCCTCCCGTGCCACTTGTGAGAGGATCTCCCACGCTTTCGATGAGTCCCGGTGATCTACACCAAAAGAACAGGCAAAAGCCGGTCCCTGGTATTGAGAGTCCCAAAACAGTTCGGCGTGCGTACCGGTCGTACTCTGATCGACTGATGGTAGCACAACATCCGTAAGCTGGTCGATAAGCTTAGGTATGATATTCGGATGTTGTTCGGCTACTTTGATAAACAGGTTGATCAGCTCCCGGTAGGTCGTCTTCTGCACTGCCGGGAAGGGATCAGGATATGGCACTTCGTATGGCTTTTTGTAGAGCACTTCCACGACATACTGATCCTCATCATTATACGGATTCATAAACACTTTGTAGTGGAATGGGCGGAGTGGCTTGCCGTCCTCATCGGTCTCCCCATCAATCTTGAATTCTGAATTCTTGAAATCCAACGTATCGGCCAGCTTCAACGCTACTTCCTTGTCCACTTTCACTACATAGCGATTAAGCAAGAACAGGTCCTCGGCCTCAATAACGACCCCGTGAATAAACCCGAAAGCCCCGAGACCAACCAGCGCGGCATTAAAAAGGTCGTCATTCCGAATCACTCGCGCATTCAATTTCTCACCAAACGTATCGCTCAGTGCCGGGCGGGAGTGGCGTTCCAGGTAGACGATGTCGTCCGAATTGGGGCCAATAATCAAGTTGAGTCCGACCACGTAATCCGGTATGGCTCCCACATCGATGGCCGACCCGTGAACACCGGTTGAAATGCTGCCGGCAATCGTTTGGCCGTTACTGGCACCACTCGTTTTCAGGGATTTCCCGTGTGAACTCAGCGTCTGCGAAAGCTCCTTGATTGTGTTCCCGCACTCAAAGAAGAACAGGTCCTCCGGGTCATAGGCCGTATCCTCGTGATAATATTCATCCTTAAGCGGCAGGTGCAAATTCATATAACCATTGTAGTGCATCCGGTCCTTGTGATGAGCTATATTCGAGAGCGACCACCGGGATCCATAGGCCCGGAAGCCCTCACCGGCGTCGACCGTTTCCTTGAGAAGCCGCTGAATCTCACGAGCAGCGTCGTTATAGCGCTCAGTTTTGGAAGGGAATACCGCCTCTCCCTCCAATTCCGTAACATAAAGTCGTTTCAGCGGGAAGGGTCCATTTCGGTGCAACGTATCCCATTTATCTTTTTTGTGATGTTTTGTCCTGGCCATAATGATCTAGTTTGAAGGTTTCATGCAAACGTATTTAAGTCTCACCTGCCGTTTCCTGCCAAACGTAACGGCATTCAGCAAAATACCGCCGAATGTATTCCGATACTCCACGGTATGTAGGCCGTCGTCAGCGCAGTCATCTATCAGCATCGTAAAATCTTTATCAACCACTCCCATATTTATTACGGTGTCCTTTTCCACAACCATCATATCACGAAAATAATCGTTGCGTTCGCTAAAAGGATCGGGCTTGGGTACACCTTCCACAGTTTTAAATCGAACGCTGTAACAGGAGGTCAAAAAAAGCAACACTAATAGAATACCAAATGGTTTTGCGCGAAGAGCGTTTTTCGTTTTCATACAACCAGATTTTCTTTTAGAGATATGATTAATTGGAATTATTTTGAGCGGTGTATTCCCGCAGCGGGTACTCTCGGATTACCCCATACGCTTAGTGATCCCGATATAAGAAGAGGTTATCCCCTACCTGATGTTACAGTACCTTTGATTGGCAGCAGACTCCCCCATCTTTTTTCACAACACGTTATTAATCATAAAGTTATAAGAATCAACCAAATATCAAAGCTTAACGGCAACGGGCCCAAAAAGGAAGGGATTGAAGTAATCGGATACGCTCTGAAAGGAAAAGGAATCACGTCCAGTTGTTTCGTACTCTCTTTACAGCATCTATTGCCAAATTCAGGTAGTTCGTGCCGTTAACCTGGAAGTAACCAATATGCTGCTCTCCGTCGGCATCAAAAAATGAGCCGTTTCCCCATTTCACCCTGGTCCCCGCGTTGTCTCGAATCTCTCCATATTTCCATAGATCTTCCAAGAACTCAGCCTGGGCCTCGGCATTCAACAGTGACCAGTTTTCTTTTCCCCGTTCATTTACCTCCAGCTGCCAGTTGTATGCATCCTCCACGAACCACTGGGCTGTCAAGGCATCACTGGTATAACGCGGCCCGATTTGCTCGTACTGCCAAGCATGCGTAGCTTCATGGACCAGCAAATCATCGGAGAAATCAGCTCTTTTCATATAAATGGTATTGCCGAGCGTAAATGCCCGATCGCTCAACCCAAAAATGCCGGAACGCCCTTCTATGATGCCAATCACATAATAATTTAATGATCTGTTGAACACCTTTTTGAGCACGGCTTTTTCTCTTTCCGAGAGTGGTCGTTCGATATCCTGGAGATATAATACAGACTGCGCAAAGGCCAGCGACTTGCCAAGCACCACAATGATTGTGCCCGCAATGGGTGACCAAATTCCCGACAGGCTCTCTTTGACCATTGACAAGCGGCCGGTCAATATACCCGCCAAAAATTTAATTGTGCCCTCCGCAATACCGGCGGAAATACTCAACAGTCCCTTTATTACGGCAGCGATAAGCGAAAAAATTCCTCGAACCGAATTGCCTAGCCATGAAAAAAGCAATTGTATCCTGAGGCGCTCTCCTATCCAGTTAAACAAGCTGTGTATGCCTACACCGGTGCTTTCGGGGATGTTGGCAACGGCATCACTGGTGTCGTTGAGTCCTCCACCTATGGTATTGGCCAGATCTTCCAACCATCTTCTTACATTGTCCCATGAACCCATGCTATTCCGATCCGCATTTAGTGATTTATATATCGGTGCAGCTACGTTCTCATCACGTTTTAAAGCCATCGTAAAGTTGGTTAAATGAAATGTTCAAAGCAAGGGAAGGTTCAACTTCCCCAAATCTGCCCTAAACTAGGGATTGGTGCGGGAAAATGTAAGCTTGATTAATCAATTCTTACCCACACTTCACGCAATTCTAAATCATACTCTTCCAATCCCAGGGATTTCATGGGGAGTACCCCAGTTTGAATCCACTTGTCATTGCCTTCCATTTTATAAGTAAACTCAATAGAGGTTCCTGTAAAGTTGGGATTTAAAAAATAATCAACATGCTCAATGTACTTATTCCCCTCAATTGTATAAGCACCACCTCCGGCGCCAAAAGTTCTTGCAGCCGCGAGCAGTTCAGCATCAGTGCCTCCTTCCGTGAACTTGTCCCTGTTTGGGTTCTGCCCCATCCAAACATGGTAATCCCCGGTTATCACTTTGATCTGTTGCCACTCTTCCATGTCTGTGTAGAATGTGGTATCAGGATTGGTGTAACTTGCTGATTCCAGTTGCCACACTCCCTCAAGTGGACTCTCATTTCCAGTATTAATTGAACTTAAAAGGGCTAATAGTGCGGATATCAATATTATGGCTGAAGTTTTCATTTCTCTCCTCCGTTAGTAATTAAGAAGTGATAAGGGCAGGAGCAGCCTGTAGAAATGATTGTTGTAGTTTACAAATTTGTACTCTCTAATACTAGAAGAAAGCTTTGCAAAACCTTGGTATATAAAACTGTCATCGCGTCCACCAACAGGCGGATTGGGACTGTCTCAGGCCGTATTGTGTAGGGGATTGCCGCACTCCATTCACTTCGCACACCTTTGCCAAGGCTACGGTGCACTCCCGTTCATTCGCAATGACACCATAGTATTTCAAAGCCCTCTCATAGTAATATCATAGTAATAATAGATGAGTAAGCTAATGGAAGATGCAGAGATAAGGCTACCGTAACACTATCCGGCAATATTTACTATCCCGTCATACACAAACTGGATAGCAAGCGCCGCGAGAATGACTCCCAAGAATCGTCTCAAGATCTCATCGCCAGTTCTGCCAATCACTTTTTTCAAATATTTGGCGAGTAACATAAGAATCAGAGTAAGTGACAGGACAGTAAGTATTCCCACAGTGACCGCTATGTCGGCACTCATCTCCCCAGACTGCGAAAACATCAAAATAGACAGCGTCAATGCGCCGGGGCCGGCAAGCATGGGAATCGTCATCGGGAATACCGATATATCCTTTTTCTGTGTAGCGGATGAATATTCGACCTTTTCCGTAATCATATTAAATGCGGTATAAAACAGTAACAGTCCACCGGCAATCCGGAGAGAATTGATATTGATTCCGAGCTGATTTAGTAGTGGTTCTCCATAATTACCAAAGACGACCAGGAGGAAGATTGAAATGACAATCGTCTTAAATGCCATCTTCCTGCGATGCTGAATTTCTCCTTCAGGAACAAGCGAGTGAAAAACAAGCGCCGCCCCAATGGGATCGATAATGACAAAAAAGCCGGTAAGTGCGTTTAAGAAAACTGCTATATCCATATCTATATCTATTCGGCAAACAGGAAATTAGAACACCCAAGAATAGCAATTAAAATTACCGTGCTCAACAGACTGTTTTTCAGGGTGGGCTCAAAATTATGAAATTACAGCTATGACTTAACCTGCCTGTTTATCGATAGTTGTGGTAAGGCGCTTGTGTTACCATTCGGCATAACGCTTGAGCCCCCACCTTCCCGGCATAACGCCAACGCATACGAGACAGAACATTCACCTGCATATTATTTTGTGAGCTCACGGCATCAGAATAGTACAACAGATGATTGCCCCCGTGCTGAATGCCTGGCAGATCCCTAATTTGCCAGTTGTGTTGAAAGAATTGAGGAGTCTCTACAGTGTAATATTGATCATGATATTCCACCAAAATGGCATGTGTCCCACTCCCCAAACAGCGTTTTACAACCTCATACTCCTGTGCCTGGAGTGTGCCGGGCAGTAAAAACAGTATGACGATCATCCATCTCATTTCATTGTGGTAAGCAGACCGGTATCGCTGAGTATTTCTAACGATTAGTGTGACAAAATATTGACTGTTCATCCCGCTTTTTTGAATGCCCATGGCAATTTTTGAGGTTCTTTGGAAGAAAGCTGCTTTTTCCCTTATGAATTCCTTATTTTTTCATCGACATCCTTCGCTTCAAACAGATAAACTTTGAGCACGTCCGGCTCAATTTGCCTAATGGCGGTGAACGTTTTCGTACAGACCTCTTTTCGGTCTCCTTGTTCCAGGTACTGCATATCATCTCTTAGCATATGCCCCCTGCAAAATCCGATTGCCACTCCTTCTTTTATTCCGCCCCAAGGGACGGACGCTGGCCAGATGTAGCAAATTCTTGAGTGGCGGTAATAGAATGGAACATTATACGCCAGTTTTTCCTCGCATTCTGGTATGCATTCGAAAACCAAGGCGCGCAGGTATTCCACAATTTTCCGTTCTCGTCCTGGGATGAAGTCGAGCATCTCAGCCACACTCCTAAACTTCGTTGGCTGTAATTTACTCAAGGTCGTTTATTTTGTATTTAATTTTGCAACAACAATATAGCAGTCCGTTATGACAATCCTATGTCAATGGAAGAATACACTTAACCGGCTGCTCTGTCCCTCCCCTCCTATGTCAGTTCCGAATTATCAATCTTGGAATGTGCCCCCTGGTTTTGAACCTTAAACCTAATAACTATACCGAATCCGGTCTCATCTTCCAGCTTGTATCTTGCATTTAGCTGGTCCAGCAGCGTTTTAATCAGGGTAATTCCCATTGAATTCGACTGATCAAAGATTGCTCGATTGAATCCTCGGCCATTGTCCCGGAAAATAAATTCAATATTGCTGTCTTTTTCCTCTATTCGAACGATGATCTCTGGATTCACAACATCTTCAAAAGCGTGTTTAAAAGAGTTCGTTATCAATTCATTGAGAAGCAATCCCAACGGAATGGCTTGGTTAATGTTGACATTCAGGCTTTTCAGGTCCCGGGTTATATCTACCTTTTTGCCACTGGGTTGGTAGGTCTGCAAAATCCGGTTAATCAGCTTGTCGATATACTCATCAAAAGATATTTCCGAAAAATTATCCGACTCATACAGCATTTCATGGACTTCCGAAATGGAGTAGATACGATTTTGCGTATCATTCAGCAGGCTTACAACTTCCCGCTCTTTCCCGTCTTTGTGCAGTTCAATCAGGCCTATGATGATTGCCAAATTGTTTTTAACACGGTGATGGATCTCCTCAAGCAATACCTTCTTTTCTTTGAGTGATTTCTCCAGCTTCTGATCGTACTCCTTCATCTTCGTGATGTCCTCAACCAAAACAAGCATCTGCTCATCATCTCCGGTAATATCACCAAAGTGTAGTCGAAACCATCCCCGGTCACCATTCTTCCGGGTTCGTTGAACTTCGACATTACGAAATCCGCCATTTTCATTGCTCCTACCCAATAGTTCCCCAAATTCACTATTCTCCTCGTCTGAAACAAACGGCACTACATTCCCGATCACCTCCTCTTTTTTCCAGCCAAACATCTCTTCAGCTGACTGGTTCCAGAAGTCCAATAAAATGCCATTAGAATTCATGACCAAAATTGCCAGGGGTGAGGAATCGATGAGGGAACGAAGCTTTTGATTCGCCAGCTTATACGATTTTTCTGTTGATGATGCCTTGCGCATGAAAAAGAAGGTAATGGCAAACAGCGAACTCAACACCAGGGCCAGCACCAGGTTCAACGTATTCCCCGCCATAGAGTTTGTCTGGCGAAACAGGTAGTTGGGGGTCATCGAAAGCTCCCAGCTTTCCCTGTTGGCATCATAGGTGTTGATGGTATCGACCATTTGCATCCCCGTCCCCATAAAGGCGGCTGTACCCCGGGGATCACCAAAGGTGTAAAAGACTGTGCCTTGATCATCTTTCACCTGTAGATGATAGTGCTCAAGACCCTTCATTATATTATCAAACCGTTCCGTGAAATCCATGCCGGCAGTAATACTGCCACTAAAACGCCCATTGATGTACACCGGAGCATCGACAAGGAATGCAGAATCGCCCTGCACAAGTGCAAGCCAGTGGGTCATATTAAAGAGGGAGTCCCTTCTCGCTTTATTCCAGTCAGCATTGCGGTAATCCAGCTTGGTAATATCCAAACCTATCGCCTCTTTGTTTTCCTGGGCAGGTTCCACGCGCTGGATGACCCCTGCGCTGTCGATCCACTCTATAAACAAAAAAGACGGTTCCTGTCTTACAGTCCTTGAGGCGTCCTCGCTCCAATATTCAAAATAACCGCCCCCCGTTATCTCCAGTCGGTGTTTTAAATTTTCAAGGCGGGCTACATTATCGGTCAAGACCTCTTGGAATTGCTGGACCACCAGTTGCTTGGTATCTGAGATTTCGGCAACCATCGATTCCCGTAATCTCATTTCATTTACTTGCCATATGGAAACTACAAGTACACTCAGAAGCAGCCACAGAGTTACAGACAGTAGAATTCTTTTTTTCTGCGTTGTTTCCATGGCGCTCATTCCCAAGTTTGTTTCTCACTCAACAATCACACTCCTGCACTCGCCTTTGGCATTCTAAAAACTCCAAGTAACGTATTAATTTCAGTTTTTAAAAATTTAGCGCTTTCAAACTGGGAATAGTCATTTTAATTAAAAACGGTAACTAGCTGTTCTGCAAGGATGACCCGGAACTTTAACGAAGAGGTGGGGCGCCTCAACCAATCTCAATTTGATACTTGTCCAGCAAACCAACAGCCCCTGAAAGTGAAAATTTGGCTCCCTTCAGGCGGTTACGTTCCGGGTCAATGGAATAATTGTAGGAAGTTCGGAAATCACCCTCTTGGAGGTTATTATTATCAAAAGTAGCTTTTTCCAGATCGCAGTCATCAAAGAGAGATTTACTTAAATCACATTCTAAAAAAATTACTTCCTTCATTTTTGAGTTTTTAAAGGTCGTGTTCTGGAGCTTAACCTTATAGAAAGAAGCGTGATTTAGGGTACAGTTTTCGACCTTTAGTGCCAAACCAAAATAAGTGCCGTTTTCAAAGTTCAGCCCCAGCATCTTGCAATTCCGGAATATCACATCCTGGAGCCCGGTATTCCCCAAATTCACCATGCTCAGATTGCAACCGGAAAATTCACATTCCAGGAAACGTATATCCGAAAAGTCGGAGCCGGAAAAATCACATTTAATAAACTGGCAAAACTCGTACTCCCCTTTTGGTAGTGATTTTTGGGAGTAGTCTTGTTTCTCAAATGTTTTCTCTTCTACGAAAACCTTCTCCATGGAGCTGTAATATTTGGCACTGGGAATGTTCTATGGGATAAGTAACAAATTTTATTGATGAAAAAGAATTGCCCCCGACTTTCAAAGCACCTGGTCACAATATCACGTTTACAAGCATGATAGTGGCCAACAAATTAACGAGCTGCAATTCCCCCAATGTCAAACAAACCAAATATTTTGTAAAGTTTGCTTGACTCTCATTCTGAATAAGACTAAGTTAGGTCAAGCAACCTTTGCATTATGACAAACGAGGTATACATATGGAAAATAAAAATATCAACGCTGGAAACTGGACTAGTCGTACAAACAAAACCGTGCACCATCTGGCAATCTGGACTGGCGGCTGGGTTTTGACAATGGCACTGGCGACGTTTGGGCCGCAATTTTTGTGGGTAGACAACCAATTTCTAACCATTACAGCAATTGTGCTAAATCTTGCGATAGGTCTCGGAATGATACTGGCCAATATACGGCATTTGAAAGTTCTGGATGAAATGATGCAGAAAATACAGCTTGAAGCTATGGGACTTGCGCTAGGCCTAGGTGTCGTAGGTGGTCTAAGCTATTCCCTTTTGGACGTTACCAATATCATCTCTTCTGATGCGGAAATATCATATTTGGTCATATTGATAGCCCTCACCTATATCACAGCAGTTTTCATCAATCACAAGAGATACCAATGAAAAATCGCTTAAAAGTACTACGTGCCGAACGGGACTGGACGCAAGCCGACCTGGCCCAGGCGCTTGAAGTGTCCAGGCAAACAGTCAATGCTATTGAGAATGGAAAATATGATCCCAGCCTGCCTCTGGCCTTCAAAATTTCGCGTCTGTTTGGTATGCCGATTGAGGAAATTTTTGAGGATGGGGAAGGCTCTTGATATGCTGTAAACTCAACTCTGACTCTAAACTATCCTTTTATCAAGTTACTACTGCTATTGATTTTCAATAATATCCCCAAGCTTCTTCAGTCCCTGGTCCGTCTTTCCGCTATACGGACGCCCGAAACTGATCCGGATGTAATTCTGGAACTGATCGCCCGTAGAGAATATTTGGCCAGGGGCTATACTGATTTTTTCTTCAAATGCTGCCCGGTACAACTCAATGGCATTAATCCGTTCAGAAAGTTCAATCCACAGCACGAATCCCCCCTTCGGCTGGCTGATACGGGTTCCTTCAGGAAAATACTCTTTAATCGCCTGCGAATACTTTAGGCACTGGATATGCAGCTCTTTCCGAAGACGCTTCAGGTGCAGATCATAACGGCCTTTTTCCAGGAAATGGGCCATCGCCCGCTGGGTAAGTGTGGGAGAAGCCAGGCTATTTATGTACTTCTGGTAATAGACCTCCTTATTGAATCGGCCGGGAATACACCACCCGATGCGAAATCCCGGGGCCAGTGTCTTGGAAAATGAAGAGCAGTAGATCACCCATCCCTCCTTGTCGTATGTCTTGCACGTGTTGGGGCGGTGCTCCCCATAAAACATCTCACCATAAATATCGTCCTCAATCAATGGCACCTGGTGTTTCGTTATAATCTCCACAATTTGGCGTTTGGCCTCGTCCGGGATGCAGCTGCCCAGGGGATTATTAAAACTGGGAATCAGCACAACCGCCTGCACCTGGTTTTGTTGAAGAGCCTCCTCCAATCGCTCCGGGGATATGCCCGCACCCGGGCGTGCCGGTATTTCAAGGACATTCAGATCCATGCTGGCCAACAGCTGGAAGATGCCGTAATAGGTCGGACTTTCTATGACGACAGTGTCTCCAGGCTTGGTTACGGCCCGCAGGCTCACCGACAGCGCCTCCATGCATCCCGCCGTGATGACGATGTCATCCTCATGAAACGTCCGCTCCCAACTGAGGGCCAGCTTACTGATTAAACGCCTCAACCCAGGATTTCCGCGGTGGTGTTCATAACGAATGCCATTTGTGGGATCACTGCGATACGCCGCCTGAATACTTCGTTTTATTTTTTTGAGAGGCAAAAGTTCCGGGGCAGGCACCGCCGTGGAAAGCTCGAGGTATTCCTCCGTGACGGGCTGCTGGATTACCTCATCGATAAACTCACGGTTGGTAATTTCTGTGACATCAACCTTGTGGTCGGTGAAACTCGGGGCGCTCAGTTCTTTGTCCGGCACAAACCTCACGTAATAACCCGACCGCGGGCGGGATTCGATGAGTCCCTTGCCCTCCAGCTCATAATAGGCATTGTATACCGTGCTCATGCTGACATCCATCTTCTGGGAGAGCATCCGCACCGAATCGAGCTTGTCTCCCACCTTCAGGGTACCGTTGGCAATGCTGTCTTCAATGGTCCGCGCTATATTTTCGTACAGAAAGAGTTCTTCATCTCCAGCACTCATAATTCCTTATTCCCAAATCTGATGTGGTCAGTTTTTTAAAATCTGAATCTGTTTTCTCTATTGAATATGCTCCATATTCTTCCAACAAACAAATCCCGAACAAACCAAAATCACTCACAATGGATATCAAACAATTTGTTGTAGATGCGTTTACCAATGAACCGTTCAGTGGAAATCCTGCTGCCGTCTGCCTTTTGGGAGAACTTCTTCCGGCAGAAACAATGCAACAGATAGCAGCAGAAAATGCACTGCCAGAGACGGCTTTTCTCACCCGGAATAGTGATGCCCGCTACAACATCAGGTGGTTTACCCCAGACATCGAGATGGATCTCTGCGGACACGCTACCCTGGCTACGGCCCACGTGCTGTGGCATCACCTGGATCATCCTCAAAAACGGATTCAATTTAGTTCAAATAGTGGTGTATTAGAGGTTTCCCAAAAGGATGGTCGCTATATCCTGGATTTCCCAGCCCGGAAGCCTACTCCAGCTACATTGCCGGAAACGATCAAAAAGAGTCTTGATGTGCAACCGGTTGAGGTACTTAAAAGCCGGGACTATATCCTGATCTACGAGGATGAAGAACAGATCATCCAGCTTTCACCCGACCAAAAAGTTCTGGATGACATCAACCTGGATCCGGGTGGCTTCGCCATAACCGCACCGGGAATGGAGTGCGACTTTGTCTCGCGATTCTTTACTCCTGGTCGACAGATATTTGAAGATCCTGTAACAGGTTCTGCCCATTGCTCACTGGTGCCATACTGGGCGGAGATGCTGGGTAAAAACAAGCTGCATGCACGACAGCTTTCCGATCGGGGAGGTACGCTCTATTGCGAGAACCAGGGCGATCGGGTATTAATAGGCGGCAAGGCTCGAACCTACTCGGAAGGTACTATTTTTGTGGAAGTAGCCGCAAACGCCTGACCATCTTTCGACACGTTAATTTGCTCACCCCCAGCGGATGGGCGTAACCATCCGCTGGACTATATTTGACCATGAGTTAATAACTTTACACCGCGGCACCCGGCTTAAGTACTTCCACACCAAGCTGCTGCAGCATGACAGCAGTATCAAAATATTCACGTTCGGCATAAATTTTGTCGTCACGGAACTCCATAATACTGCAAACGGGAACCTTGGCTTTTTTGCCCGTGGGAGTAATGCCCATCAGTTCTCCCTTGTGGGTTCCACTTCCAACAAATTCAGCAACAACAATATTGCCGGCCACATGAATATACTTGACGTCCAACCGAAGATCGGGGAACGCGTTAGTGTACATCTCCCCCACTCCGATTCCTGCTTCGATACCTTCATGACGCTTACCATCTGCACCTGTATAGCTATATTTCGGGTGCATGAGCTTTCGTGCTTTGTCGAATTCTCGTTTCGGAATAGCCTTCAAGTATTCTTCCACGATTTTTTTGAGATTAGCCATAATAGCAGCTTTCTATTCCCCTCCATCCTGCACTGTCGGGGAGTGGTGATTTGATCACCCTTGCAGGCAGGTGTAACTGGATTGTTTTTGGTGGGATGAAAACTCAAATTACTGAGAAGTTTATTTATTTCAAATACTCTGAATGAGGATAAAACCACTTTGGGCTTATGAATGAATAGCATTATTTGGAATTCAGCTAGAAATACAAATAAATAAAAATACCTTACCTAAAAAATAAATTATGTAGCAGACTATACTAAACATCCATAGCTTCTCTGATTTAAGCACTAGCTTCCGATAAATACCAAATCAATTTAACCAGGATTATCTAAAAGCATTAGCCTGCCAAGAGTGGGAAAAGACTGAACCGTTACCACCCTACTCATTCATCCTATAACGCCGATTACGCTGCTCATATCAGCTACTATTAATCATTTTTGGAGAGACTGAACTGTCAATTAATCACTCTTACTAGCCCCTAACCTCACTAATCTCTAAAAGGTGTCCATCGGGATCGCGAAAGAAGCATCGAATTTCACCCCCGCGGTCATATGGAGACGTCAAAAACCGGGCACCTCTTTTTCGCAAGATCTCGTACGCCTCATGGCAGTTGGGTACTCGGATTGTAAGCTGGTGGCTTACCAGATCTGGATCGGTGGGCGGGGCAAATGTAACGGAGGGTTTGTCTGGCGTGGGGCCGCCGCCCGTGACAATAAGCAGCCATACTCCCTGGAATTGAAGCACGCAGGAGGTCCCGCCATACTCTCGGTAGATCTCTGCACCTAGTACTCCATGATAGAATTTCTTTGACCGATCGAGATCACTGACAACCAGCAATTGCGTTAGCTCTACACCTTCGGCAGGGAATACTTCCTTCGCTTTCCTTTTCTGCATGATCACCTCGCTGATTTAATGAAAACTGATAACTTATTAAAGCAATATTACGGTAATTTGATAATATCCTGGAAATTTCCCTACTATCTGAATC
Source organism: Aliifodinibius sp. S!AR15-10 (assembly GCF_031569985.1). Classification (NCBI taxonomy): domain Bacteria; kingdom Pseudomonadati; phylum Balneolota; class Balneolia; order Balneolales; family Balneolaceae; genus Fodinibius; species Aliifodinibius sp. S!AR15-10. The sequence goes on from NZ_JAMQKA010000014.1 coordinate 37,661, forward strand.
GCAAGCAGATAACTATCTTAATCGGATCGGGATTACTATCTGCCTATGACCAGATAGTAATCTTAATTGGATTTAGATAATAGGGAGATTTGGACTTTCCCGATTAGGTATCTTGAACTGGATCATCGGGGCACAAATTTGGACCTCAATACTGCGTATTTTGTTGTTCCTCTACAAGTCTTACGAGCATGGCCATCGAGCTTTTTGTCGAATAATATTCCCTGGCTGAATACACCAAAATTACGAGCAGGACTCCCCAGGCACTGAGACCTAAAACAAGATCAAACAAATTGGGGTTCTCTCCATACTCGATCAGGCTGATAATTCCATAAGCAGAGAAAAAGCAAACGTTTAAGAGTACCAATGAAAACACTTTTCTCGCTTTCCTGATCTGTATCCTGGCGAAATCCACATACTTACCCTGCTCTAATAGCTTCTTATCATTGTAAAGGAAAAATGTTGATGTCTTATTTAACTCCTCTTCAAAGAATTCTTTAATAATCTCTTGAGATATTATCATAATTCATGCTTTGAATTTCGAAAACGAAAGATTAGAACCAACGCAAATAGACCTAATTATTTCGAATTTTTCAGGAAATGACAAAATTGACCCAAACGTATACACTTCTTCAAAATGTTTATCTCTACAAAAAAACCTCCGCTTTAACAGCCTAAAGATTCTCCACTAAACAGAATCCACGTGTAAAAAAAGAGACAGATGTGAGTTTAAGCATCAATCATGAATAGCAAAATGTTATTAATTCTTGGGTGGTAATGATGCCACAAATCCGATACAAATGTCTATCCATTCCCTGAGTTCTGAATCCCTGGATATTCCTTCAGGGGTAACGTATATCATTCCTTTCATCGGTTTGCCGGTAAAATTCATTTCCTCTGCATACTTTTTTGCAAGATGGGATTTGTAGTTGTCAGGTCCAACCCGGGCCATCAGTTTGTCACCCACAATGCCACAACACATATGATTGGAGACCATAAAACATAGACCACCAAACATTTTCTTTTCCTCAACATCTGCCCGGTTTTGCAATTGCTCCCGAATTCTTTGAGCTAACCCTTCATCATACGGCATTTACCCCTCCTTAAATATTGGTTTATATTGCACTGAGTTATTATAAACAGCCTCTCGCAGAATAATGTTATTCAATAGAATTGTATTTTGCTAAAACATAATTTCAAGGAGATAAATCTTTTCGAGTGACCTCAATGTAAGCTTTAATAGCCTTTGCCTATGCCGGGAATGGGGAACTAAAAAACTATAAATACTAAATATAATGGGGTAGTAGTTACCATCCTGTGCAATACCATTGTAAGCATCGCCCAAAGTACCAGATCACAAAAAGGGGAATGATACAAGTTGATAGTTTTTGGCAGATATGTATTTTACTTGCCCTGTCATCTGAAACACTAGCTTTCAGAATTCGAACACGTTAATCGCGTTATTATTACAACTCAATTACAATTAATATTAATTTAAAATCAGGAGACGCATGAAGTTTAAATCATTATTCTTCACCGTCAGTCTTGTACTGTTATTCCTCGCATCGGGTTTTCAGGCGGAGGCGCAATCCCTTGAAGACTTCGAAGAAAAAGTAACCGAATTCACCCTTGATAACGGGCTTACATTCCTAGTCATTGAACGACCAATTGCCCCGGTCGTCAGCTTCGTTACCTACGTTGATGTTGGCGGAGCAAATGAGCCGGTTGGCCACACTGGTATTGCCCATATTTTTGAGCATATGGCATTTAAAGGCACCCAATACATCGGGACCAATAACTGGAAAAAGGAAAAAAAGGCCTTGGATAAACTGGACCAGGCATACCAAATGTGGCTGGAAGAGAAATACAGCCCAAATCCAGACTCAACCCAGCTTTCCAAGCTGTGGGAGAACTTCCAGCAGCAACAGGAAGAAGCCAAGCAGTATGTAGTTAATAACGAGTTTTCACAGATCATTGAACGGAATGGGGGCACTGGTCTGAACGCCGGAACGGGCGCCGACCAGACTGTTTATTTTTACAGCCTGCCAGAAAACCGCACGGAACTCTGGTTCAGCCTGGAATCGGATCGATTTAAGAACCCGGTATTCCGTGAATTTTATGTTGAAAAAGAGGTCGTACGCGAAGAGCGCCGCATGCGCACCGAATCGAGTCCCATCGGTCGGCTTGTTGAAGAGTTTTTATCGGTAGCGTACACCGCCCATCCATATGGACGTCCGGTGGTGGGTTGGGACTCCGACATCACGGCAACCACCATGGAAGATGCGCGTGAGTTCTACAACACATATTATGTCCCCAACAATATTACCATTGCTATTGCAGGTGATGTAAATCCCGACAACATCAAAAACCTGGCCAAAACCTACTTTGGGGGACTGAAGGAAGGTCCGGAGCCTCCCCCCGTCTACACCAAGGAGCCGGAACAACGGGGAGAACGACGTTTCGAGATGGTGGAACAAAATCAGCCTATATATCTGATGGGCTATCACACAGTACCGCAGGACCATCCCGACTTTGAAGCACTGCAGTTGTTAGGTAGTGTTATCTCGGGTGGACGCACCTCGCGGCTTTACAAACGGATGGTAGAAGAGGAACAGACCGCCCTGCAGGTTTCGGCCTTTAACGGTTTTCCCGGCACAAAGTTCGAGACGATGTTCATGACACTGGCCGTTCCGAACCGAGGCGTCAGCATTGATACGGTGGAGACTACAATCTACGAGGAGATTGAAAAGATTAAAGATGGTGATATCACGCAGGAGGAGTTGGAACGCGCCAAGACCAATGCCCGCGCCGGACTGATCCGCAGCCTCGATTCCAACAGTGGACTGGCACGTGCTTTTGCTTCAGCCGAAGCGCAGAAGGGCGACTGGCGCAGTGTATTCACTGACCTCGAAGATCTGCAGCAGGTCACACTTGACGACCTACAGCGCGTTGCTGAAACATATTTCACCCAAGACAACCGCACGGTCGGAATTATCAAGAATGCAGAAGAGACGCAGGAGGTTGCTGATGCGAATCAATAAGAAGAGAATAATCGATATTATGAATCGATCTGGAGAACGAATCATGAAACGAGTAACAAGCTTTGTAATCTTGGTTTTATGCCTGGGCATGATGAGTGCTCATGCCCAGAAACGGTATGATGAATTGACTTTCCCTGAGCTCAACGAATTTCAACGCCCGGATGTCGAGACTTTCACCCTCGACAACGGTATCAAATTCTTCCTTGTAGAAGATGATGAGCTCCCCCTTATCGATCTTTCAGTAAATATCCGAACCGGGGGAGTGCTGGTACCCAACGAAAAGGCAGGGTTGGCCTCTATAACGGGCTCGGTCATCCGTTCTGGCGGCTCTGTGAACTATCCCGCGGACACACTGAACCAGATACTGGAGAACCGTGCGGCGAGCATGGAGACCGGCATTGGCTTTACGTCGGGCGGTGCAAGCATGAATGTTCTGAAGGAGGATTTCAGCGAATTACTCCCCATATTTGTGGATCTGCTGAAGCATCCAGCCCTGCCGCAGGAAAAAATTGACCTGGAGAAGAAACAGGTTAAAAGTAGCATCTCACGCCGCAATGACAACCAGCGCCAGATCGGTTCCCGTGAGTTTGAACGTTTGATCTACGGCAAGAATTCGGTCTATGGAAGGCTGACGGAATACGAAACAGTCAACAATATTACGCGGGAGGATCTCGTCAACTTCCATGCAAACCACTTTGTCGGCAACAATATGATGGTTGGTATTGTTGGTGATTTTGATGCAGATCAAATTAAAGAGCAACTTACCGAGGCTTTCAGTGAGATTGCTCCTGGCAGCCGTACCGAACTCAATTTTCCAGAAATCGATTACGATTACCAAAGCACGATCAACTTTATCGACAAGCCAGATGTCAACCAGAGCTATGTACTAATGGGACATATCGGCGGGCTTCGCAGCAACCCCGACTATCCCAAAGTGCAGGTTATGAACGAAGTGCTCAGCGGTGGCTTCTCCGGTCGACTCTTCCAGGTGGTGCGCACTGACATGGGGCTGGCGTACGCGGTATTTGGCTCCTATGAGATGAACACCTTTTATCCCGGCCAGTTTTACACTGGTGTGATGACCAAAAGTGCTACAACGGCAGAAGCAATCGATGCCATCATCGAACAGATCAAACGCCTTCAAAATGAGCCCATTAAGAAGCAGGAGCTGAGCGACATCAAAGATCAGTTCCTGAATTCCATGGTCTTCCGTTATGATAGCTACGAGGAGGTACTCAGCCGACGTATGTCCAATGAGTATCGTGAGCTACCAGAAGATGCTTTTGAAAAATTTATCGAAGGCGTACGATCAACGACCATTAAAGATGTCCAGCAGATGGCGCAAAAGTACATGAAACCTGACAGTATGCAAATATTGGTAGTGGGAAATAAGGAGGAGATTGGCGATCAACTTCAAAAGTACGGAAACGTCAACGAGATCGATATCAGTATTCCGCAACCCGGGCAGGAAAAAGCTCAGGAAGAGGTGGCCGGTGATGCCACTAAAGGCCGCGCCCTGCTCGACAAGATGGCCAACGCCCTGATCGCCCCCGAACAGAAGCTGGACAGCATAAGCATTGAAGCGGAAGTTACGCAGTTTGGGTCCAACATTCCGGGCGGAAGCATGAGCCTCCAGGTGTCTCAGAATATCGATTATCCTGATGCCATAAAGCAGACGGTACAAACGCCCAATGGCACCATAACGCTCAACTATGAGGGTGGACAGGGAACCATGTCGATGATGGGGCAAGAGCGTCCCCTGCCGCCGCAACAGGCCAAGTCGTTGAAGGAGAGCCTCAACCGGAAGTACCTGGCTGTGGCGAAACAGAATGGCGAGCTCAAGCCTCAATTTATCGGTATGGAAGAGTTCGAGGGTTCACAATATGCGAAGGTGAGCATCAATATCAATGACAAGAACATCACCTATCTCATTGATCCAAACACCGGCTATCCCCGCGTAATGCGGTACCAGCAGTTTAACCCACAGCAGGGCAGCCAGGTACAGGTTGAAGAACGCTATTCTGACTGGCAGACGGTCGACGGCGTCTCGTATGCCTACCAGGAGATCACCTTCAGTGAGGGAGAAAAAGCCGCAGAGTCGGTGATAAAATCGCACGAGGTGAACTAGACAGAGTACAAATAATTTGTTTTTCAAAGGCCGGTGTAGAAGCCGGCCTTTTTTTATTAATACTACCTTACCTTAATATTATCTGCCCTCTCTTTTCCAGAGAAATTCACATCGCGCAGGATGTTGGTGCGATGTAATGTTAATGTTGAATTACAGATTCACCGGAAATAAAGTGGTCACCCTTTAGGCAAATCATTGGTGAAAGGCTGGAACTGATGTTCGAAGCCTGCACTCCGTAGTTTTAAACGAAGGAGTGGGGGCCTGGGGATGTTCAGATAGTTCTTTTCATCTTTAACATGTTCATTTTTTGTATGACCAAAAACTGCCCGTGGGCGGACTGAAGAACTGTCCACCAAAATGTAGTAGGTACACCAATCTCTTGTTAAGGAAAATTCAATTCCCATTAGTATGAGAATCCAATTCTCATACTAAGGAGGATCATCTTCCCGTACTAAGGAGAAGGGCCTTCTCATAGTAAGGAGACTTCAGACCATGCTTCAAGGGTTATTACATTCATAATTAATTAATTTTAAAAATGTTCCAGAACGGGCAGTAAAAGGAATAAAATGGCTCCCTTTTGGAAAAACCACTGTGAAAAGTATCGATTAGAGTCCGCAGGGGATTAGGAGACTTTTAGAATAGCCATTGCGGGGATTCTATGGATTCGGTATATCTTGCTTATTTCATATTCAAAAGCCCTAACGAGAAAAACTTTTGGTAGCAACATGATGAAAAACCGAAGCATTTCTGTTTGACGAGGGGCTGGCTATGGACTAAATCAGAGGCTGTTTTGGTATCAGCCGCGAGGAGTTAAATGCTTCTTGGGTTTTTGATTCGTTTTGGGCCAAGCCAAAATGAATACCTCTCAAGGTAACTTGGCTCCTAATTGGGCACTGGAAGTTTTCTCTCATTGGAATGTCCATTTTTTTATCGATAAAAATCCGCCGGTGGGCGGACTAGCAAACTGTCCACCACATCAGCCCCGTGGAGTTATCCCAAAAGTTTTCGGGAGGCCTTTTCGTCTCTTTTGTTCCGTGTCCGACTACTGGCGCGATCAAGACAAAAGGGACACCTGAAAAAGGGAGTCGGCTCCTAATTCACAACCAAAGACCTTCTCCCATTGTGGTATTCATTTTTTTATCGATAAAAAAACGAATCAAAAAAATCGCCGGCTGAGGAAAACCTTCCCTGAAGGGCACTGCGTTACGCTAAAAAAATCACAGATTTTTTCTTCACGCTTCCCTCCGTTTCCTTCCGGGCGGTCAGCTTTTCAAGGCCGGAGATGGGAAGCTCTCAATGGTTTTTTGCATATAGCAATAGTTATTACAGAATAAGGTAGCTAAAAGCTTTAACTCAAAACTCAATCAACGCGCCTCTCTCCCTGCTGGTAGGGAGCGAACAAGCTCGCTCTACGAAGCCTTGAGCGTAGTTGAGAGAGGATCACCAAAAGGCAATAATGCTTTCTTCACGCCTCCTTTCGTGCATAGTCGACCCATAAATCACAAGGCCGGAAGTTGGAAGTTAAAACCGACATTGATAGTTTAATCGCACGGCAGAATCCGAACAAATATGTTAGATCAATTATGAAATCAATTTGGGATACACGTCCTTCCAAAGGCGAATACGGCCCATTCTATCAGACATATATCGACAAGCTGAGACCAGGCAACATCATTGACATACTGGAGAGTCAAGGCGACGAGGTCAACAGGCTTATCATGTCACAGGATGAAGAACAGGCACTGCACCGTTATGAGGAAGAAAAGTGGAGTGTTAAGGAGGTATTTGGGCATATGATGGATACCGAGCGGGTATTTTGCCACCGGGCGCTTTCCATTAGTCGCAATGATCCGAATGACCTGCCCGGGTTTGAACAGGATGATTATGTGAATGCGGTAGACTTTGATACACGCAGTATTGAAAGCCTGGCCAGGGAACAAGTTGCTCTTCGGGAAAATACCATCCAACTGTTTAAAGGCTTTTCCAAACAGATGCTCGAACGAACAGGTATTGCCAACAATTACTCGCTCTCGGTTCGTGCTGTTCCATTTATTATTGCCGGACATGAACGCCATCATCTCCTCCTGCTTGAAAGCAGGTATGGACTGCAGCTGCCGTAACGCCGGTCACAATTTCTACTTTATTCTCGTAGCCGATCCATCGCTTCGGCAAAACGCTTTCCCAGCTGCAGGTAGGTTTCGCTGTCGTAATGCCAAGCGTCGAGCCAGCCGTGTCCTTCCGGGGGCTGTACAAGAGCGGCATTAGTGTCTTGTTCTACAAACGTCTGTTGTGCTTCCTGGACTATTTCAGCCCAGGGAAGTGCGGGTTTGCTTCCCTCCATACCGGTTCCCGAAATTTGGCCAATCACAACGGGCAGATTCTGTATTCCAGTCAATGACCGTATCCGGCGGATCACTTTTGCCAGGTTGACGCTATAGGCTCTTGCTATCTCCTCACTGTAGGCCGCATCACTTTCGCCCTGCATCCAGACGATACCACTCGGTTTTAACTCCATTTCAGTACCCTGTCCAAAACTGTCCTTCTTATTTGTTGCCCTCAGGTAATGATATTCAAAATGTGTCCACTGGTTTATCCCGTTGTTGATATCGAAATCCGGGTCCCAACATCCCCAGTCATCAGGGGTATCGGGATGTATGGAGGAACCGCCTTTTGCATATTTGAAGAGTGCTATATTTTGGTCGGGTTGCAGCTCCTTTAATCTCCTGGCAAAGGATAGCTCAGGACCAAATCGATCCGAAAGCACCTGCTCTACTTTATCGCCCTGGGTAAAACGATGCCCGTAGCCGTGGCCGGGCTGCAACGTTTCCCACTTGCCAAGATCCTGCACCGGCTGCTGATCATCTCTTCGAGTGGGATTATAGATGATCGTCCCCTCCTGTGGCGCGTTCAACTCTGATGGCAGATCAGATACGAAACCCATTCCATCCATGTTGGACTGACCGGCCAGGATGTACAGGTGATAGGTCACGGGATCTTCGTTGGTTCTTGACCGACTAGAACGTTCAGACATTTGAAGTCATTTTTTTCTACCAGGAACAGGAACCAGAGAGGGATTATAACCCGGGTCTCTGTAACTTTTCATCAATACGCACATAATCCAGTTGATCTATCTGCTTTGTGGTGTGATATCCATCGACACCGCTGATTGCCACGCTTCCCGCTTGTTCGATATCGATCGTGAAATCCTCCCGGATCGATGCTTCATGGACCCAAACTTCTTCTATAGCACCGACCAGCAGGCGCGTTTTGTTTGCTTTGACAACGTGTTCTTCCACAAGCCTGAGTCCAATCCTGATACGCGACTCTTCTACATAGGGTGCCGGACAGCCTTCGGAGTACCACGGGGTGAGACCGCTCGACTCAAACTCAGAAATATCCTCACGATAATTGCCAGAGGTCTGGTGTGCCTGTTGGTAGATATCACTGTTCACATGATTGATGGTGTAGCAACCGTCATTCTCCCTGATATTATCATAGGTATGGCGAGGCACCGTCGTGGGGCGGAGGATACACCCCAGCAGTGGCGGATTGGAACCAAGGTGCATGACCGAACTAAAGATGGCCAGGTTTTCTGTCCCCTCTTTGCTGCTCGTGCCTACCAGGTTAGCACTCTTAAAGCCGGGGAGTGAATTAATCAGCTTTAAGCGCGGTACTTTTGACATCGAATCAATATCGGCGCGAGTAATATGTTTAAGATCGCTCATAAACGAAGCATTTCATCTTGTTTGGATTCGCAGAACAAACAATTCACAACAGCTCGATCATTCCCTCATATGCCCAAATACCGACACATAAAGTCTTCAGTAATCACATACCTCACGATTCCCCTCTTCAATCCTTCAGCTTTTCCATCACTCAGCCTTCAATCCTCCATCATCCAATCCTTCACACCTTCATCCCTCAATCCTTCAAAAGTCCCCTGCTTCGCATCCAGCTCTCACACAGGTCCGGCCAGGTTGAAAGCTCGGGATCATCGGGTGCCAGACCAAAGCCGTGGGGGCCATCTTCAAAAAGGTGCATCTCCACAGGTATATCGTGATCTATCAGCGACTCATATAGCTGCAGGCTGTTTTGCACGGGCACAGCTGTGTCGTTGGTACCGTGAATAATAAATGCGGGTGGCGTTTGGTCGGTGACCTGCTTCTCATTGGAGAGATACTGTACGAGCCCTTCATCGGGATTTTCTCCAAGCAGATGGTGACGCGAGCCCCGGTGGGTGTAATCCAGCTCCAGGGTCACCACGGGATAAATAAGAACCATGAAATCAGGACGAGATGGTTGGCGATCGATGCTGTTTGCCGCACTGGGATCCCCAAAGTCGAAATGTGTGCCAGCGGTAGAAGCCAGGTGACCCCCGGCGGAAAAACCGAGTATCCCGATCTTATCTTTTTCTACGCCCCATTGGCTGGCGTTGGCGCGCACAGTTCGGATCGCACGCTGGGCGTCATTGATTTGTGAGGGGTGATTGTATCGCTCTCCGAGGCGATATTTTACTACAAAAGCAGCTACCCCCAGCTCGTTCAGCCAGCGAGCCACTTTGTATCCCTCCTTTTCCATTGCCAAGTGAACATACCCCCCGCCGGGATAGATAACGACTCCAGTCCCCGTAGCCTTCGATTTTTCCGGCAAAAAAACAGCCATTGTTGGTTTATCCACATCGGTATCTCCCTTGGCGTTCTGAACGCCATCAGGCCACAGCATCAAGGTTTCATCGGCACCCTCTTGCGCAGCGGCCGGTCCCGCCGAAATCAATATTCCAGTAAATATCACCAGTGCTAAGCTCAATAACAATTTTCGTGTATGCATCTTTCTCATTTTTTAAATCATCATTTTGAACAACAGTAAACAACTCTGCCAACTTCTACAAGTTTTACTATTCCATAGAATATTAACCGCTGTTTCCCTGATTATTTATTCATAATTATGGTAAAGAAATGCGACAATAGGTAATCAAACCAAGCCATCCAAAATAAAATAGGTATTGTAATCAATTAGATGTACCTTAATACGTTATAATTAATTACCCACCTAGAAAGTGAACTTTATTTGGAAAGACGCGTTAACCCAACTCCTTTCATTAGACGAAGCCTATAGGTGCATAAATAAAACACAGTACTAATGGCACAACAAGGCAAAATTAAATTTTTCGATTCAAAAAAAGGTTTTGGATTTATCGCTCCCGATGAAGGTGGCAAAGATGTTTTTGTTCACCGCAACAACGTTGAAAATCTTGGTTTTGACCAAGGCTTGGAAGACGATGAAGCTGTAGAATTTGATGTCGAAGAAACACCCAAAGGCTTAAGCGCGATCAACGTTCGGAGCCTTGATTATAAATAGTTTGAAGTGATTCAGACTTTTTCTGCAAAGCCTGCTCTCCACGGAGTGGGCTTTTTTATTTACCAGACAATTTCTCATCCCGAATTGAGTATCAAACCAAAGCAGGTAAATTAATAGAAATGATTCCAACGTCATTTTAGTTATTAACACTGCGACATCAGAATTGTAAGTTGAATATAATCAATTACTTCTTATGTCTAATTGTATTGCCCTGTTAGGATGGAGCCTTCCTGCTATTGAAAGCGTCGAAAAACTTGACAAACCCTACGTTGTAGTTAGCTTTCCCGATTTTGAAAATTATGCCAACGAACACGACATCCCGTTTGTGAGCTGGGATTTTAATCACTGGGACGAGTCTCAAAACTCCCTGCAACTTGCAGAAAAACTAAAGGCCTTTAATGCCGATTTGGCCGTTCCCCTCTTTGAGGAGACCGTAGAATGGGCGGGTGCATTAAACTCACTATTTCGTAATGATCCAAGGCTGTTAAACCGCGCCTATCTTTTCAGAAATAAAGCGATGATGAAACGCAAAGCCTTGCTGGCCGGCTTGCGGGTTGGTCTGTTTGATGAGGTTTACAATACTAATCAAGTCCACCAGTTTATGGATCGCCTCAATGAAGCGAACCTTCAATTGGAAGGTGAAGAGGATTCATGGGTTCATCTGAAACCGTTTTCTTCCGCAGGTACTGTGGGACACAAACTGCTGCGCTCTCGGGAGGATATCCAGGATAAGGTAATTGACAAAGACTTCCCCTGCATGGTAGAGAGTCACCTTCCCGGGCAAGAGTTCTCCTGCGAAGCCTTCATCCACAATGGAGAGATAAAGTTTATGAATATCACCGAGTATGTTCGCCTCGGGTATTCCAACTATGTGCCCGCCGGTCCTGAGCTGCAGGAAAAACGACCCAAGATCAAGGAGGCGATGCAAAAGCTTGTGGATGCTTTTGGTATCGAATACGGCATGATCCACCCCGAATGGTTTCTCACAGAGAATGATGAACTGAGTTTTGGGGAAGTCGCCTGTCGCATTCCGGGTGGTCACATCCTGGAGCTGGTGAGTAAATCCTACGGCTTTGATGCTATCCAGGCGCTGGTGCTCTGCAGCGATCCCGATACGACGTCAGAAGAGCTGGATGAGTTCTTCCCCGATGACACGCAAACCGACATCTATCACGGCAGCCTGATGGTGTATCCCAAAAGGGGACATATCACAAAACTGGAATTCCCCGAAGAACTGGAGGAAGATCCCTATTTTGAAGAGCACACCCTGTATCCGCCAAGTCCCCACAAGGTGAATGACCGTGAGGGATATGGCAATCACTATGGCACTGTATTTTTCCGGGGAGAAGATCCGGGCCGAATGAAGGAGTTGCTGCGCCACTATCGCGAAGTTGACTTCTATGTATAAATTTAATTCCAATCAAAATTTCACAGAACGGTCATTTAATGGAGGTATCTGTTGACGCTCCTAAAACAATTGTTGCACAGTTCAATCGCGCACTGGAACGTTTGCAGGGGGGGCAATCCTTCGCAATCGAACAGTATAAACCACGCCTGATGAGTGCCGTTCACCGGTTGCTGGAGGCCCCAGGTGGACTCAATTTTCTATACCATCGAATTGGAGAACTTCACGAAGTCCAGATCTTTAACGGGTCAGCATGGGATGATCCAAAATCCCTCGTTCCGTCACTTGTGGGAGGTACGCTTAAATCAGGTGGTGAAGCCACTGATTTCGAGATCCTGAGTGAACTTCGAATGCTGGCTATTGCCAGGGAGCAGATCCGGGATGATCGGATTTCTACAGAAGAATCGCGGACTTTCCTGCAAAAAACACTGGCAAATAATCTCGAATTCCTATTCCCTGATGGTTCGGAGCAGGCCCGTAAAATATCGGATGATCTGTGGGATAAAATCCAGAGATTGTTCGAATTAGTCTCGAGGGAAATTCCGCTGGAGGGAATAAAGCATAATCTGCTGGAAGAGGTCGAGATGATCTGTGCACAGCGACCAGTCGTGACGGATCGCGTTCACCAAATTATCCAGTTTGTTCGGCAAGAACTTACCCTGGACCCGGATTCCCCAACTGATCAGAGTCTGCAGGAGTATGTGGATTCCGTTTTTTTCCCGACACTATACCTGCGTAATAACAGGGAAATTTCGCTGGAGGCATACGGTGATTACCTTGAGTTGGCAGATAGTGAAACACTGAAATCGGAGTGCCTGCAGATGGGGCAGGCAATGAACGCCACCGGCCTGACGAGTCCCTGGCACAGCATTCTGCTAAGAAAAGTAGCAGATCAGCCGGTACGTATTCACCAAGCGCTGGCCCTGAATCAATCGGGCAAGGCTGAGCTGCTGGAGCACAAAGCTTTTGTCAAAGAGCTAATCATCAGTGTTATTTCCCCGGTTACTCATCGCTGTATTTATGGGCTGGGACGTCTGCTGGAACGAAATCTACTGTCCCACCAACCTGTGATGAGTGGGCTAAAACGGTTGCTGAACCTAAACATCCATCCTTCCATCAGGGACAACATTCTGCAGTCTACATTGGCAAAAAGATCGGAAAAGCCCGATCCCAGGATTCTGTTAACAGCTGATACGCTCAGCGTTCTTGGACAACCGTTGGGCATTGGGCAGGGCTGGAATCCGACCTGCCAGTCGGCACGGGGCATCAGCCTGTGGAGCCGACACGCCCCGGGGAAATTGCTGAATATGCTTATCACCGCAGCCACTGAAAACAATCTCTCCATGCGCTTTGAGGGCACAGAGCTTAACTCATCCGAACTCACGAAAGGACTTGCCAAAGAATTCGATTTTCATCTCGATATGGTTTCGATTGTCCTCGTTCCCCACCTGGATCGCATCTACAACGATATGATGCGCCGCTGTGCCATGCGTCCTGACGACGGCCACAAATGGGTAAACCCGGCGATGTACGGGCAGTGGGTGCCAAACGGTTTCATATCAGCGTACGATACCACCACGAACTCCATAAAAAACTATGAACAGTTTGTGCGTACGTTTTACGCCACCCATCACCCGCTGTATAACGGGGGACACGACCTTGCATATCCCAATCCCGTGGGAATTTTTATCACTTCCTCGACAGGCAAACTGCTGGGATTTCACGCCGTCTCGATACTGCGTGTCGCCGAACATGCCGGCCAAATGCGGGTTTACTTTTTGAACCCCAACAATGAGGGGCGGCAAAGCTGGGGACCGGGTCTGGAGCCCACGGTCGCCGGGCACGGTGAGCGATACGGGGAATCCTCTCTTCCCTTTTACCAATTTGCCTCCCGCATTTACGCATTTCATTACCTGAAGGCGGACCTTTCAGACCCTCAGTCCATACCGGCAGAAAAAATAGATCGGGTTATTAAAATTGCTCGTAACAGCTGGGGAGATTCATATACCTGGACTGATTAATCATTAAACAATATTCTGATATGCACCGTCACTCGTCACGAATTGAACTTAGTGAAGCAGCCTTAAAGAATAACCTGGACTTCATTCGTTCCAATATCGGGGGTGACACAATAATCTCTTCTGTTGTTAAAGCCAATGCCTACGGTCATGGGATACATGACTTTGTGCCTTTGGCGGAAGAATGTGGAATCAGGCATTTTGCCGTTGCTTCCAGTTACGAGGCAGAAGAGGTAGTTGAGGCCCGAACCACTGATGCGGATGTAATGATAATGGGCATTCTGTATCCCGAGGACCTGCCCTGGGTCATTAAACATGAGATTGAGTATTTCGTTTATGATTTTCACCGGCTGGAACGATCGGTTGACATTGCTAAACAAGTAGGGAAAAAGGCCCGCATCCACCTGGAATTGGAAACAGGGGGTAATCGTACGGGGCTGGAGCCGGAAAAACTGGATCAAACGATAGCGTTTATCAAAAAAAATCTTGACTACCTGGAGTTAGAAGGAGTCTGCACACACTATGCCGGCATAGAATCGCTTTCCAACCAGTTCCGGATTCAACAACAGGAACAGCTTTTTGAACAGATGTACGAGCGAATTACTGATGCCGGGATTGAACCAAACTTGAGACACACAGCCTGCTCAGCTGGTGCACTCGCCTTCCCGGAGACAGTGATGGATATGGTGCGGGTTGGTACAGCACAGTACGGCCTGTGGCCGAGCCCGGATATTTATAATCTCCACCTGATGCAGGAGAAGGACAATGCAGAACATACGCTTGAGCAGGTGCTGAGCTGGAAAACAAATATTATGCATCTCAAAGATGTAGCAGAAGGCCAGTATATCGGCTATGGTACCGCTTTCCAGGCATCCCGCGACATGAGGGTGGCCGTGATCCCAATTGGATACGGCAATGGCTACGCACGCAGCCTCTCCAACAATGGCGAAGTACTGATTCACGGCCAAAAGACCCCGATTGTAGGCTCTGTCAACATGAATGTTTTTATGGTTGATGTGACCGACCTGGATGGGGTAAATATTAGAGATAAGGTAGTACTGATCGGTCAACAAAACGGGGAGTCGATCTCCATAAAATCCTTCACGGAAGGAAATTATGCCATCAATAATGAGTTTATCAGTCGTCTACCGGCTGCCATACCGAGAAAAGTTGTGTCTTAAAGCTCTGTGGTTTAAGGGTGCCACAGATCCACACAGATAATTTTTGTTTGGGCACTCCTGTCCCCCCATCTAGTTTGTAATACTCATCTTTTGAGTGGAGAAAAACCGCCGATAGCTGAGCTGAAGAACTTCCAAAAAATCGAAGTTCCCTTTTTACCATTATTCCTCTATAGGAGCTGCAATTTCCTGTTTCTTTTCTTCTTTTTCCCGGGCTTCATTCTCTTTCACGGCCCGTGCCTGTTCTGCAGGACTGGCAAAAAGTATCCACAAATACTCCTTCCACCCGGAAGCTTTCTTCAAATCTTTCCAGATATCGATAAACTCATGAAATACCAGGTAGATCGGGTTGTAGGATTCCGGGGGTTTCGTGATACCGTAATTGGGGGTATTCAACTCAGGCTGGAACGTACCGAATATCCGGTCCCAGATAATAAATGTAGATCCGTAATTTTTATCCAGGTAGTGGTCGTCCTTGGCGTGATGCACCCGGTGGTGAGAAGGAGTCGTAAAAAAGAACTCGATGGGTCGCGGCAGCTTATCGATCATCTCGGTGTGGATCCAGAACTGGTAGAGAACTGCAATCTGGTGGCAAATAAAGAAGACAACCGGATGGAAACCCGCCATGGCTACCGGAAGAAAGAAGATCACTTTGAAACCCTGCACCCAGGACAAGCGAAATGAAACTGAAAAGTTGTACTGCTCGGAGGAGTGATGGGGGACATGCGTTGCCCACCAAATTCGCTGTTCGTGGGCAATACGATGCGCCCAATACCTGCAAAAGTCTAGGAAGATAAAACACAGTGGATACGACCACCACGTGTGCGGCACGCGCCAGGGCATCATGTTATAGAAAAACAAAATTAGCCCAAATATACTAATCTTGGTTGCTGAGCTTACGATTATATTACCAACGCCGATGGCTGTAGATGCCCAAAAATCCTTGGCATCATACCGGTCTTTCTTTTGATAATAACTTATGCCCCATTCCAGAAAAACAAGGGCAAACATTACAGGAGCAGCGTAAATAATGATGGGAGGAAGCCCCATATTCATCAGTTCATCAACGGTGATAAGTTCTGGCATATAAAGGTCGAAAGTTGTCGAAAATTAAGTAGCCCTAAAGCTATCGTATATAATGATCAATAAAAAAAATTAAAACTTTTGGGATTGGCAAAATGGATGGACTTGTTAATAAAACCAATTAATTCGAATAATACATGACTAATGAGAAAATTTTTACACGTTACTTTCACACTTATTTGGTTTGTCCCACTGGTTGGTATCGCCCAAAATGCCGCACAAGACGAAAATGCACGCCAAATATTTGAAGAAGTGGACCGCCGCCGGGAGAGCATCACATTTGAAACTGCTGATATGCAGATGATCATCTATGACAGCCGTGGAAGAACTCGCAACCGGCAAATTCAATCTTTCAGTTACAACAAAGGAGAAACCAGCAAGACCCTGCTTATTTTTGAGGAGCCCGGTAATGTTCGGGGAACGGGGTTCCTGACACTCAGTGAGAATAGTGACGAAGTGCAGAAGCTTTTCCTGCCTGCCTTGGGACGGATAAAAATTATTTCAGCCTCTGAGAAAAGCGACCGATTTATGGGGAGTGATTTTACCTACGAAGATCTCGGAGACCGAGAGCCTGAAGACTATAACTTCCAGATGGAAGCGGAGACTGACACTTCGTACGTACTGCGGGCTGAGAAGAAGGGACAAAGCCAGTATGCGTGGATCCATTTTTATATTCATCCTGAACGATACCTAGTTCAACAAATTGAATACTTCAACGAGCAGGGAGAAATGATAAAACGTCTCGAGACCGCGAATTACGAGGAGGTCAAAGAGGACGTATGGCAAGCCAATTTTATGGTGATGCACGACTTGGTAGAGAATCGCAAAACAGAACTAAAATGGAGCAATCGCCAAATTGACGAACCAATAGCGGACTGGCGCTTTACCGATCGCGGCCTGCGGCGGGGTACCGACTAGGTGAAATTTATGCATAGAATGGCAATATTGGGGAGAATCAAAAAGGACCTAATCCACTGGCTGGTGAACACATTCGAAAATACAATCTTCGCGACCGCACTGTTAGTTATCGCAATACTGTTTGAATCGGGGTGCAAACATCACCAGGATCGCTATATTTCGCAACAGTCTGCTGTAGGAAATGACTCTACATTTGGCCACCCTGTCAGTGTGGGCAAAATTCAGTCTGGTGAGATGGATGAAGTGTCCGGTATTGCAGTAAGTCGCCACAATTCCAACTATATCTGGGCACACAATGACAGTGGTGATGACCCGCGGCTTTTCCTGGTTGACAAAGAGGGAAAACTTGTTCGTTCTTATCATCTGGCGGGGGCTGAAAATCGAGACTGGGAGGACATGGCGATAGGCCCCGGCCCTAACAGCAACAGAACCTACCTTTATGTGGCAGACATTGGTGATAACTCACCGTCAGAGGAGATTCTGCAGATCTACCGCCTGCCGGAGCCGGAATTTATCCCTAACACAAGTCAACCTGTTGATACCCTCGAGAATGTCGAAAAGCTGGAGTTCCGCTACCCGGAAAACAGATCATACAACGCGGAGACCCTTCTTATAGACCCATTGACTCGTGATCTCTATATTGTGACCAAATATGAAGGTCAGGAAAAACTTTTCCGCCTCTCCTATCCCCAGGCAACCTCCAATGTGGATACAGCCGAACTCACCGGAACTATCCCGTTCTTCGGAATGCTGGGCGGGGATATCTCAGCAGATGGCCGTATGATCATATTGAAGACACAGACACAAGTTTTGATCTGGCATCTCAATGAGGAAGAGACTCCGACATCAATTACTGATAAAATTCCGGGCAGGCTGCCATACAATGAAGAACCCCAGGGAGAAGCCCTCGGTATCGCCCCCGATGGTTCCGGATACTACACGATCAGCGAATACGTTGGCGGAAAAAGCCCTGTGATTTACTACTATCCCCGTATCACGAAGTAGCTTGCTCAAGCTCCTCTTTTGGAGGCTTAAAAGTCAGCACCGGCATGTCCACGTGTAATGCCACTTTCTCGGTAGTAGAACCCAGGAAGAAGTGAGCAAGTCCACTGTGCCCGTGGGTGGTCATTACAATGAGATCCGAATGGCTGGGGGCGTAATTTTCAATCTCATAATGCGCAGAAAGTCCCTTTTCAATCACCGTATGTAACGGGAAGTTTTTGGAAGATGAATTCCCCGTGACAACAAGCTCATCTTCCATTTTTCGATCTCCCCTCTTTATCTCAATATTCTGCAGCTTATTCGATTTGAGATGTGCTCCCAGTTTTTCGATTATCGACTCATAAATATCAGATTCATCGGTGTTTCCCGGGCGGCGCTTCATACTCTCCGACAGCGAACCGTAGAGTCCCCGAACGTGGAAAAGCGTAATTTCAGCGTCATAGATATTCGCAAGCGTCAGCACCATTGGCAGACATTTGAAGGAGAGCAGAGAGGCATCAGTGGGCAGCAGAATTCGTTTTATACCTCCTGCTTTGAGGCGGTTGTCGACCGTAAAAACCGGCACCGAAGAATGGCGAATAACTTTTTCCGTAATACTTCCCCGAAGCAGATCTGAACTGTGTTCACCCCGCGCCGCCATAACAATGAGATCATAGCCGTTTTCAGCTGCATAGTCGGTAATTGCCTTTGATGGTTTCCGCTCAATCCGAACAATTGCCTCCCCTTTATTGTCCTCCTTGAGGTAGTCATCCATCAGTGACTTCAGCCGATGACTCGCCCCATCCTTCACGTGTGGATACAGGTCTTCATCCATATCCAACGGTACCCCAAGCTTGCTTATGCTTTCACTGAAGTACCTGAGGGTTGGAACAATGTGTATCAAGTCAACTTTAGCCCCGAAATGTGATGCCAAATCCTGGGCATGAGTGTAAGCAAAAATAGCCTCCTCAGAAAAGTCGGTCGGAACGAGTATCTTTTTAATCTCCATCATGGCAAGCTTCCCTTCTTGATTCAAAAAATGTGAACCAGCAACCACTTTTATGATTGTTGGCAGTTATTCTTGTAAGAGGAATGTAAAACCTGAATGTGAATTTTTAGTCAATTTTTGGGATTTAGCCCGGATTTCTCACCAAGAATTTTTTTCGTCAGCAAGGCGAAGGTAAAATGGTGACGGAAACGTACCGAGGTACGTTGAGTAAGCCCATTTTAACCTTCAATGCAGCTTACGGAGAAATTTCGCAGGAAAAACACTCTGTCATCTTTATATTGAATTGGAAAATAAGTGTAAGTTATTGCCTGTCAATAGGTTATGGTATTCTTCACAAAATACTTGTGAGAAATACGGGCTAGTTGCAGTTCGCTAGTCGCGATCTACGAAGCTCATGTAGTCAAGCGCCCCCACCATAAGCAACCCGATCAGGATTCCCACAACTCCACTCCAAAAATTCTCAGTGCCCGGTCCTTCTTTCGTCATATATGGCACATAGGGATCAGTTTCAATTAGCTTCTGTTTAACGGTCTGAATCTCCACCTGTTTGGTATTTTCGGAGACTACCACCTCTCCCAGCCGCTCATATTCCGGTCGATTTTGATTCGCGGGATTTTTGCGTAGCTGCTCGGCCCGGGGATGATCATACACCACAAGTTCAGTATTGGTCACGGTTTCATGGAAGGTTCGGTCCTGGTAGGGCCAAATGACGTAAAGCGATCCAATGAGGAAGCCGATCAGCACAGCAAGTGTCAAACCGTAATACCGACTGAGCAGCCAAGATAGCAGCCTGGAAAACAGGGCAAGCCCCACGGCCGCACCGGCAAAAAAGGTAAGCAATACCAGCACTGGTTCAATCGATTCTCCCAGGGAGGCTACTTGTGATAGAATGTAATCGTATTTGCGAAGTATCAGCAACAGGTAAGAGCCAGAGATACCGGGCAGGATCATGGCACAGATCGCAATAGAGCCGCTAAAAAACACAAACAGGCTGGTTTCCGGGGTGTCAGTCGGTACCAGCGTTACCACCCAAAACCCGACCAGGGTGCCCACAAAAATAAAGAGGCCATGCTTCCAGTCGAACGATTCGATCGCTTTCACCAGGATGTAGATCGATCCGACAATCAGCCCGAAAAACAGGCCGAAAATCAGCTCCGGCTTGGTGAACATATAGACCTGCAGCGGCACGATGCGGGTGAAGAACAGGACTGCAGAAATGATACCACTGAATAGCATCACCAAAAACTTCCAGTGAATAACGCCCAATGCTGATTGCCATTGTAAGGTAAAGAGATCCTTTATGAACCTGATATTGGCACTTTTGATAGCGTTGATCAGCCGCTTATAAATGCCCAGAATCAGGGCCAGTGTCCCCCCGCTCACACCGGGCACAATGTCGGCCGATCCCATCAGGAAGCCCTTGACCAACAGAACCGGCCACTCCTTCCAGGAGGTTTTTTCTGATTTTTGGGATTCTTCTGCGGATGTTTTCTGGGTTTTGTTTTCTTCAATCACGTTTTTTTCAGTGGCCAATTTACAGGGGTCAGTGTGTCAGTTACCGGGAATAGTATAATGTAAAAATTGGTGAGTTTGCAGGGGTAGATTTAAACCTTGGAAGATATGGTGAGCTGGTGAGCATCTAGAATAGTTTGAGCGGTCTTTGATTGATAGGTGTTAAACTAATCACTGACACACTGACTACTGTTTCCCCCCATTCCATCCCTTTTCGCCTATCAGGGGGACGAACTTGAAATCTTTATAGTTTTCTTCCTCAAACTCATCTTTCCGGATCTTGATAATCCGTTTCATCACCTGGCGCGAAGCGTCACCAACAGGAATCACAAGGCGACCGTTGATATTGAGCTGTTTTACCAGCTCGTCGGGCACTACAGGGGCCCCGGCCGTAACAACAATCGCATCATAAGGGGCATAGGCCGACCATCCCATCGTTCCATCGCCCAGCTTAAGCTGCACTTTGTACCCCAGTTCTCGAAGAATGGCGCGGGCGCGTTCATAAAGCTCCTCATGCCGTTCAATACTGTAGACTTCCGCTCCCATTTCGCACAAAATGGCTGCCTGGTATCCCGAACCCGTGCCGATCTCCAAAACCTTTTCGCCGGGCATGACCTCCAGCAATTCCGTTTGTCGCGCCACGGTATAGGGCTGAGAAATCGTCTGCTCTTTACCGATTGGAAGTGCCGTATCTTTATACGCTCTGTCGGCCAGTGCCGTATCCACAAATTGATGACGTGGTACTATGCTAAACGCTTCGAGCACGCGCTCGTCTTTTATTCCCTTGTTTCGCAATATATCCACAAGGCGGCGTCGGCGTTGTTTGAATTTAAGATCTCCGTGACCGGAACCCCAATTAAGCATATAGAATCCAAATGCAATTTTTAGAAAATGCGTTACAATTACTTATCTAAACATAAGGAACTTGAGCCAATAAAACGGATTTTAATTTAATTTGAAACCCCGTCTGCCTGAGATATATGGTGTACTGATTCCTTTCATGAATTTAAGTACAACTTCAAGTCCCCAACCAAAAACACATGCAAATTTTAATATGTGAGATGGCGTTTTTTAGTTAATTTTATCTTTTAAATCTGTTCATTAGCTGATACCCCAATTATGAAAACATTCCTTAAGATATTTTCCGGATTACTGCTATTCATTATTGTAGTACTCATTGGACTCAACCTCTATTTCACCGACGAACGCCTGAAAGAAACGATCATGCCCTATGTTGAAGAGGGGATCGGTCGGCCGGTACAGGTGGATGCCATGTCACTGACTTTTTTCAGAACATTTCCGCGTCCGGGTTTCAGCATCAGCGGGCTGAGTGTGCCCGGGGATTCGCCTGCTGACACGCTTCTTTCCCTAGATGAGTTTGTTGCCAGCGTTGAGCTCTTTTCACTATTCGGTAATGAAATCAGCATCGCTGAAATCCGGCTGCTAAATCCACGCTTTACCTACCAAGTGTACGAGGATAGTACAACCAACCTGGATTTTTTGCTCGCTGAAGAGACTGACACTACCGAGGAAGCTGGTACATTACAGCTTAACATCCCAAAATTTACCGTCTCAGGTGGTGACTTTGGTTACCAGGATGCCACCTCCAACACGACGGTTCACCTGGTTGACCTAAACGCTGACATATCGCTGCGTTATGCTGATTTGATTAACAGTACCATCGACATTGAACTCGGGGGACTCACGGCACAGGTCGACAGCAGTCGCTATGTAAACGGCCTGCCGCTAAGCCTTTCCCAGAGTTCCAGCATTGACCTGAAAAATGAGATAATGAACCTGGAGAGCGGCACTTTTTCCATTCGCGGGCTGGCCCTTAACCTAACGGGATCGATCAGCAACTGGAGTGCCAATACTCCTTCTATCGATCTGAAGTTCAACTCTTCGTCCGACAATTTCGGTGAACTGCTGCGGCTGGTGCCCGATGAATACCGAGAGCAGGTGGCCGGCCTTGAAACGCGTGGTGGACTGTCAATTTCAGGCAGTGTCTCGGGGAATGTGGGTGGCGAGTTGCTGCCCTCTTTCTCAGCAGATATCAGTGTTACGGACGGGTACCTGAGAAACCCGAATCTCCCGGAACCAATTCAGAATATCCAGCTTACTGCCAGCGCCAGCAATGAGCTTATCACCATGGACAAGTTTGAAGCCACTGCGGGATCAAATGTGATTTCTGCCAGTGGCAGACTGGAACAGCCCCTCAATGAAGATGCTCCATTTAGCCTGGACCTTAACGGCGATGTAGACCTGGCGACGGTAGATCAGTTTTATCCACTCGGTGATTTCTCCATTGAGCGTTTGGGCGGCAAGCTTTCAGTTAATGCCACGGCCAGCGGGCGTCTCAACAAACCGGAGGAAGCCCAGTTCAATGCTGATGTGAGCCTGGCCAACGGCCTCCTCAAATATTCCGATGTCCCCAATCCGATTGAAAATATTTCAATAAATGCCAAGGCTAACCAGGATTTGGTCACTATCAATTCTTTTGGCCTGAACGCGGCACAAAACAAGCTCTCGCTTAAGGGCCAGGTTCGAAATCCTCTCGATGAGGCCAATCGCACGGTAGACCTGACGACCGACCTGTTTTTTGATCTAGCTAGCATCAAGAACTTCTACCCGATTGATGAAGATACGCTTCAACTTCGTGGTGAACTCACTGCCAATGCCACTCTAAAGGGCAATGCAGAAGAGATTGAGCGAGCGATACAAAGTGGGTCTGTCAACCTGCAGAACGGGTACATAGCTTATCAAAAGATTGGCGAACCGATCGAAAATATTACGCTCAATTCCAACCTGCAGGGAAATCGTATTTCCATCAGTAATGCCAGCTTCCGTACTGGAAAAAATGATCTGAAACTGTCTGGATCGGTAACAAATTACCTGGGCGAAAACCCGGTACTCGACCTCCGCGTGCAGGGCAATGCCCAGTTTGCCGAGATCCAAAATTACTACGACCTGCGTCCCGCTATCAATGAACTCACAGGCACTGGACAACTCGACCTTTCCGTTCAGGGAGCGTTGCAGGAACCCGAAAACATGCGATTCAATGGTCGTGCGGTGGTCAACAACGTCAATATGAGTGGTGATTCCCTGGGGCAACCGGTCAGCAACCTGAATGGAGAACTGAAGCTGAGTCCCAAATCCGTAGATCTTACCGGCCTGAGCTTTAAACTGGGTTCTTCTGACCTTAACCTGGGAGGCTCCCTTCAAAACTATATGGAGTACCTGGAACTGGCGGAAAACCGTGCAACCACGCCCAATCTGACAGGCACCTTTAAAAGCAGCCTGTTCAATATGGATGAACTTATTGACTGGGAAGATACCACTGAAGCTTCCCCGATCCCTATTGAGCTACCGGATCTTACCAGCTCAGTTACCGCCAACATCGGCACTCTAATTATTACGGGCGTAAAAATGACCAATCTTGAGGCACAGGCGGGAACAACTCCAACACAGATTAAGCTGGACCGCGCCTTCATTGAGCTTTTTGAGGGCACTGCTACCGGTTCATTCGTCTGGAATGTCCCGCAACCTGATCGTACCAACCTGAACTTCAAAGGAGAGCTTGACAGCCTCAATATCAATGCCTTCTTCAGGGAATTCCCTGTGATGGGCGAAAAAAGCAAGTTTCATGAACATGTTACCGGGGCATTCAGCGCTAATATCAGTTACTACTCTGAGCTGGACGTGTACCTGGATCCCGACATCTCAACTACCAAAATGGACGGTACCTTCACCATGACCAAATCACGGGTCAAAGGTCATCCGCTGCAAAACCAGCTGGCCACAATGCTCAAAGCAGATGAGCTCCGCAATATCGCTCTCGATGAGTCGGAAACTCAGTTTTCTGTTAATAACAGCATTATGACCATTAAAAACCTGGGACTGACAAGCGGTGACATTGGTGCTAACATGAGCGGTACCCGCCACCTGGTTAGTAATAAAATCGATTACAAACTCAGCCTTTTCCTGCCGGGACGATTCCGCGACCGCATCGCTTCCATCATATCAGGACAGGCCGTGGATGCCCTTACACAGGACAACGGCACCATTATGCTGCCGCTGCGAGTAACAGGCACGCAAGATAGTCCAACTGTTCGACCCGACCAGGATGTCATCAAACCGATCCTCAAGGATCTTATCAAGGATAAGGCCGGCGATGCCATACGAAGTCTTTTTGGAAATTAGGTGACGGGTGACGGGTGTCCCTGCAGTCAAATCAATTTTTAGATTTTTCTCAGGATTCTGCCGGTTTCCGGTCTCCCTTTCTTAAGTAAAGGTTAAAGCACTTTTGGAAAGCCACGCCCTTCAAAAATCAAAAGAGGATAGAAATACCGCACGTGATCAGCCTTAATAGGTTACTGGCCATTATTTTTATCCCTGGCAAATGAGGTTGATTTTCGAACAATAAGCTTGGGCTCTAGCGAAACCTGTACGGCTGCCCTCCCAGGATCGGCAATTCTTTGAAGAAAAAGCTCCGCAGCTCGTCTTCCCATTTCATATGCCGGCTGACTGATAACTGTAAG
Organism: Aliifodinibius sp. S!AR15-10; assembly: GCF_031569985.1. Classification (NCBI taxonomy): domain Bacteria; kingdom Pseudomonadati; phylum Balneolota; class Balneolia; order Balneolales; family Balneolaceae; genus Fodinibius; species Aliifodinibius sp. S!AR15-10. Next base: position 62,827 of record NZ_JAMQKA010000014.1, read on the forward strand.
AGGAGAAGTAATAGCAGTAGCCCAGGGGGTGTCATCATACATCACAATAGAGATATCCTCAGGTATTTTCAGATTCATTTCATTAATAGCCTCCAAAGCGCCCAGGGTCATTAAGTTATTTGTAATAAAAATAGCAGACGGACGGGGCGAAACCTCCAATAATTTTTTTGTCAATTTATACGCCTGTTCCGAGCTTCTCGGATCGCCCTCCACAATAAGGTCTTCGTTGACTTCAAGCTTGTTATCCTTTAATGCCTGTTCATATCCATTCTGGCGATCATCGAAGGAAGAGAATTGATGTGAGCTCGAAATAATAGCTATTTGCTCATGCCCTAAATTAATTAAATGGGAAACCGCGATATATCCCCCCTTATGATTGTTCACCACCACGGCATCAACCGACTCCCTTGCCAGCTTTCGATCGACACAAACCACCGGGATGCCATATTCAATCAAACACTCATCCAGGACCTTACCATACTGATGGATAGGAGGTAGAATTACCCCATCAACTGATTCTGATCGCAAAACATCCAGGTAAAATCGCTCTTTGTTAGGGTTCTCATCAGAATTGCAGAGAATAACGGCATACTTATTTTTATAGGCGACATCTTCAATTCCCCTGACAATGTTAGAATAAAATTGATTTTGGATATCGGGAATAATGAGTCCCAGTAATTTAGATCTACCCTTGGATCCCCGAAGACGCTGGGCTACCCTGCTGGGTTTGTATTCGAGTTTACGCATCGCCCTTTGAACACGCTCACGTGTATCCGCACTTACTTTGTTAGAGTTGTTTATAACCCGGGATACAGTCGTCACAGAAACCTCTGCTTTTTTAGCGACTTCTTTCAGTGTAGACATTGGCAACTTTCTTTCTTCAAAGATTAATTTTCTGGATCCAATTTATGGTATCATTTTCCTAAAATAATTCTGACTACCGATACTTTGGTACAGAATGTATAAAAATCACATATGAGTTCTATCCCTGATGGGTATCAGCTTATAAAAAGAATATACACTTTACTTGACTTAATGAAAACGTTTTCACTAATTTCGTTAAAGTCGTTGGAAAAATACTTTTGGGGAATTAGTCATGACAAACATCACTGTTTGATATATCCTGTAGAATGATGAGTAAAAACAGGTGCTTAAGCGACGATATTTTACATTAAAACCAGTTTCAAGCCGGGATGCGAATTCATGCATCAAAATTTATAATCCAATCTATATAAAATGCAGATAGCAAATGCTCCCTGTTCATGGGGAATACTTGAGTTCGGTCTGGAGGGGAAAACAGATCAGTACAACAAAGTTTTGGATGAAATGTCTTCGACTGGGTACCGGGGAACCGAGCTGGGGGACTGGGGTTTTTTCCCGACTGATCCCGAAGAGTTAAAAAATGAGTTGCAATCCAGGGAGCTCAACCTTGTAGGCGCTTTTGTACCCATTAATTTCGTCAATCCCGCCGATTATGAAAAAGGGTTGCAACTTGCCCTGAAAACTGCTCGATTACTGGCGGACGTCGACCAGGAAAATGCCCGAATTGTCTTGTCGGACGACAATGGCAAGAATCCCGTTAGAACCCGTAATGCAGGCAGAATTCAAGAAGAACACGGGCTTACAACTGCACAGTGGAAGACCTTCACAAAAGGGGTTGATTATGTAGCCCGCAAAATCCTTGAAGAAACGGGTGTGGCAAGCGTATTCCACCATCACTGCGCGGGATATGTGGAGACAGCAATGGAGATCGAAATTTTTTTGAGTATGACCGATCCCGAGCTAGTGGGACTCTGTTTTGACACGGGACATTATGCCTTTGGTGGAGGAGATCCGCTTGAAGGATTAAAAGCTCACAACGATCGAATTAGCCATGTTCATTTTAAAGACTGGGATCATAATATTGCCCGCAAGTCGGAAGAAAATGGATGGGACTATTTCAAATCGGTTGAGAACGGCGTATTCTGTGAACTCGGCAAGGGCACAATCGACTTCAAAGAGATTCTTGAGGAACTAAACAGACAACAGTATTCAGACTGGATCGTGGTGGAGCAGGATATCCTGCCGGGAATGGGTACACCAAAGGAGAGTGCCCGGCGGAACCGTGATTACCTGCGCTCGATAGGCGTGTGATACCTTTACTGCCGCTTTGTTATGGAACGCGGATGACGCTGTTTTAAAGCGCTTCCTACACAATTTTTTTAAAATTGGGCAAATTCGCGTCATCTGCGTTCTATTGAATCAAAAATAATCCCGCTGCCTTTCCCGAGCTTTTTCATATTCTTTCCGGGCTTTATTTACTGACTCAATCGACGATTTTTCGGCTACGGGAACATCCCACCACGAGGAATATCCCGGCACCTTCTGCACCTTATCCACCGGCACCACGATAACCTGCACGCCCTTGGACTGTAACGCATTGTCGAGTGCTTGCACCAGCTCCTCTGAACTTTCCGCTTTCTGCACGTCAACCCCGTAGCTCCTCGCATTCATCACGTAGTCGAGAGGAAGCTTTTGACCATTGAGCTCTCCAGTCTCGGGATTTCGATAGCGATAGTTGGTACCGAACCCTTCCGAACCCAATGATTCCGAGAGTGATCCAATACTTCCGAAACCGCTGTTGTCCAGCAGCACAACAGTAATTTTAATATTCTCCTGAACAGCCGTAATCAATTCAGAAGAAATCATCTGATAGGAACCATCGCCAACCATGACCACCACTTCGCGGTCGGGCCGGGCCATTTTTACGCCCAGTCCCCCGGCGATCTCGTATCCCATGCAGGAATACCCGTATTCCATGTGGTAGCCACCGGGCTCATATGTTTTCCAGAGTTTGTGTAGATCTCCGGGCATGCTACCAGCTGCACAGACGACCGTTGATTTTTTTCCCGCGGCTTCATTTACCGCCCCAAGTACTGTTGGTTGCTGCATCAAATCTTCTTTTGGGAGACTCGTCACCCTGTCCAACTCCTTGCTCCACTCCTCTTTTCTTCGTGTTAACTGGTCCCCGTACTCAGCAGGAATGGCGTAGTCCTCCAGGTCTTTGGCTAGTAGCTCTAATGTTGCCTTTGCGTCTCCCTGTAGCGGAATAGCCGACAGCTTATTAGCATCCATAGGGTTGACATTAACATGGATAAACTTGACATCCGGGTGCTGGAACTGGCTCTTGGATGCCGTCGTGAAGTCGGTCAGCCTTGTACCTAGCAACAGCACCACATCTGCCTCCTCGGCGGTTTTGTTTGCTGCAGACGTCCCAGAAGCTCCCACCGCCCCCAGGTTAGATTCATGATTGAAGGAAAGTGCACCTTTCCCTGCCTGGGTCTCCCCGACGGGAATTCCCGTTTTTTCGGCAAATTCAGCTAATGTATCAAAGGCCTCACTGTACAAGACGCCACCACCCGATATGATAAACGGTTTCTCAGCATTCTTCAGGAGCTGAACAGCCTCCCGGTACAGATCCTGGTCGGGAAGCTGACGGGGTATGTTCCACACTCTCTTTTCAAAAAGAGATGCCGAATACTCATAGGCTTCCGTCTGCACATCCTGGGGCATACAAAGTGTTACGGTGCCGGTATCGGCTGGGGAAGTCAACACCCGGACCGCCTCCAGCATCGCCCACGGTAGTTGATCGGGGCGGTTGATACGATCCCAATATCTGGACAGGGGTTTAAAGGCGTCGTTTACCGATACATCCTGGCTCAGCGGGTACTCCAGCTGCTGCAGGACCGGCGCCACATTTCTCCTGGCAAAGATATCTCCCGGTAGTAATAACAGCGGGATGCGGTTGATAGTTGCGGTGGCCGCCCCAGTCAACATATTGGTAGCCCCCGGTCCGATGGAAGAGGTACAAGCAAAAGCCTGCATTCGGTACTTCGCTTTTGCATAGGCAATGGCGGTGTGGGTCATCGCCTGCTCGTTCCTGCAGAGATAATAGGGCATCTGTGGATACTCCTGTAGTGCCTGTCCTATTCCGGCTACATTACCGTGACCAAAGATGCCCCAGACCCCAGCAAAATAGGGAGTCTCCACCCCATCTCTTCTTACATACTGATTTGCTAAGAACCTGATCAGCGCCTGAGCTACCGTTAGCTTTATTTTCTTCATGGGAAAAATCCTTTCTCTTGCTTCAAATTTGTTGTTCAACATTCAATGTTTGCAATATCTCCTCAAGGTTGCTCTCCCTGTGAACCAACCTTCCTATAGCTTCCGACAGTTTCAGGGAGTCGGCGGAACTGGGAAACAGAACATTTCTTCCATACATAGCTCCTCTCACCTGGTGGCCAGAGTTCAGAGCTTTTGATAACTCGGATAACAATTCCCTGATATCAGGGCTTCTTTCCCCACCGAGTATTACGATGGGAAGGGTCGTGGAACCAGCCACCCGTTCGAACTCCTCGACAAAGGGAAGTTTAAGCCAAGTATAGCGGCTGGTGGTGCCCAAAGCGGAAGTGATACTGACCAATTCGATAAGCATATCGGCATCTTTTACCACAACATAACGGCCGTCTACCTTTTTCACCGGCAGTGGCTCCAGGATTATTGGGATCCCCTCATTGCTTGCCCCACGCACTCCCTCGGCACAGGCCAACAACGTCTTGAGGGAGTCCTCAGCATTCATATCAACCCGCAACAGCATTTTTACGGCGTCAAGGTTCATGGCTTTACATGTTTCCACATCCGCTCCAGTAACAGGATCATTCAGCTCCCAAACAGCACCGGGGTGTCCTCCCCTGTTCATGCTCGCAATCATCAACTTCTCATCCAGGAAACCATACCCTTCTTTTTCCATTAATGAGTGAATGATCAAGAGTTCTTCAAGCAGATCCATACTACCCAGCAGGCCATCGACCCATTTTGATCGAAGAACGTAGACCAGCCGGGCCAGCAACTCATGGCGGTCGGCCATGGCGAATGGTTCATCCCCAACTGACACACTCCCGCGCGCCGGGTGATCAGCAGCCACAATATTGATATTACCTGAGGATGCGAACTGTTTGCTCTTTTTCCGTTTCCGGGCAATCTTCACCACCTTATCCGGTTTTTTCACCCGGATATCCGTGATCTTCCGGAAGAGCTCCGGGGCTATAATCTTATTTTTTTGAAAGTACTTCATAATCCACCTTTCCCGGCTGTAAAACCTTCAACTTCTTCCATGGTCGGCATAAAATTCGCACACCCGTGACGGGTCACGACAATGGCTCCACACGCATTACCCAGCCGAGCGCATCTATACCATTCCCATCCCTGTACATACCCGTAAAGGAAACCGCTGGCAAATGCGTCACCTGCTCCCAAAACATTTTGGACATCGACGGGGAATCCGGGTGCATGTTCGCTTTCACTATTTCCGTTTTGATAGATATAGCTGCCTTCAGTACCCGACTTTAAAACCAACACTTCAGGACCTTTTGAGAGTATGAGTTCAACTGCGGCATCCTGGTCTGCTTCCAGACGGTAGTTTGAAACCTGGGAATCCGCAACTTGCACCTCCCCAGCGCCGACATGAGCCGCAGCTTTTACCTCTTCTGAAGTACCGATAACGATATCCACATACGGGAGCAGCGATCGGATCGTCGTTCCAAATGTCTGCAGGTCCGGCCACTGATCCGGCCGATAGTCGATATCGAGCACTACTTTTGAATTGGTTGCATTTGCCTGTTCTGCAGCAAAGAGAGTTGCAGAACGGGAGGGCTCTTTACTGAATCCCGTACCGCTAATAAGTATGGCTTTACACCGCTCAAACGGGACTTTCTGCATATCATCAATCGTGATGGCGATGTCAGCACAGTTATCTCTGTAGAACACCAGAGGGAATTTGTCCGGCGGTTCAATGCCCAGAATTACGGCACTGCTTCTTTTTCCTTTTTTGGTCACCACAAAAGAGGTATCGACCTTTTCATTATTCAAAAAATGTAAAATAAAAGCACCGACCGGATCATCGCCCACGCCGGTCATGATAGCCGAGTTCAGGCCGAGCCGTCGGGTTCCGACGCTGATGTTCGTCGGACATCCCCCGACATAGGCCGCAAAACTCCTGATCTTTTCAAACGGCTCTCCTATGTCATTGGAATAAAGATCTATGGAACTGCGTCCTATACAAACGATATCGTATTTTTTCACTTTATTCTATCCTAGTACTTTTAAGCAAACTCAGGTTGTGTATTAACATCGGCCCACGAGCGCTCCATCGACGGGTCAAGGGTGGCCATGATCCAGACAAAATTTATCGGGTGTCCCGGGATTGCGACGTTGGGATGATAGCCCCGTTTGATTACGACGGCATCTCCCTCGTACACAGGCCCCAGGTACTCCGGGTGGTCCAGGTCTTCGTAAACCAGTTGAATCCCGAACGCAGGTGCCGGCATGTCGAAATAGATGTATATCTCCTCTTTAGTTGCTGCGTGTTCGTGCGGTGCCCAGCTGGTCCAGTTGCCCTCCTTGCTGAAATCCAGGCCACAAAGCAGCCTTTGGGCAGGCACATTCTCGTCAATGATGCGATGAAGCTTGCGCTGCGACGGCGGCGTACTGAGCATCTGGGTTAACTTTTTATCCCTGTTTAGCTTCCCAAAAGGTATAAACACGGGGTTCCCCTGCTGGTCAGAGGGAGCGGTACTTTCAAGGATATCCAGAGTGGATTCTGTTTTGATAACTCCTTCATTCCCCGGGGGCAAAAAGATTGAATCGTAAGGCTTTACTTCATAAGATGCTGATCCAATGCTAACTGTGCCCTCTCCCCCCAGACAAATAAAGGCCGCTTCAAAATTGGGATTCTCGTACGAAACACTCGGCACCTCCTTATCTAGAATTATCCGTGCATAACCCAGGGCTTCCAGCTCCGAGTTTTCAGGTGTAATAATCCAATTCCGCCCTTTTTTACCTGCCGTGTTCCTGAAAAGTATCTTCTTTCGCTTCATAGTATTCATCTCACCATTTTATTGTTTTCAAATACTGATTTAGGCCCAAACGTTAAACTTTCATTATCAATGACGACCGGCTCTTTGCAATCGAATGATTTTGCCGCAGCATGTCCCACTACCAGCCCGAGTTCCCCGTCAAGAATAGTAACCGAAGGTTCGGCGCCGTTATAGGCCCGCTCTACAAAATTTCTAAGCTGATTGATGTAGGCCAGTTCAAACCGCTCCATGAAATTGGGAACTGTATCATGCATCACAGCTTCCTTTTTCAAAATTATAATCGGTGTTTCTCGAAGGTACCCGATCTGGATCGTCCCCTTGGTCCCCAGGATCTCCGTTCGTATGTCGTATCCATAAATACCACTTCTGCTCATGTCCACCGTGCCAATCGTACCCGATTCGAACATTATGTTGACCATGGCATTATCGATATCATTGATCGACTCCATCTCAGGATAGGCCAGGATATTTCCGATACTGTACACTTCTGATACATCCCCCATAAACCACCGGGCCAGATCAAAATCGTGAATCCCCAGGTCCAGGAACAAGCCACCGCTCTTGACTGGATCGGCAAATTCAAGACTGGGCCGCTCGGGATCCCGCGAGGAGGCTTTGAAGACAATAGGATCGCCAATCTCCCCGTTCAGAATTCTTTTTTTAGCAGCTGCATACCCCGGATCAAAACGACGCATGAACCCCATGTGGAAAAAGACACCGTTTTTATCCACCGCTCGTTTCATCTGCTGCGTCTCTTCCAACGATATAGAGAGCGGTTTTTCGCAGAATATTATTTTCCCCTTGTTGGCTGATTCCTCCACAATCTCCTTATGTGTACTAGTCGGGGTAGTGATTACAATGGCATCCAGCTCTTTTATTTCAAGCATATCCCTGTAATCAGTGAAAATGTTTTCTACACCAATAAGTTGACCGACTTTGTCTGCCCGTGCTCCATCCTCATCAGCTACGGCGATTACAGAAGCTTTAGGAATTTGGTAAGCCAGGTATTCTGCATACAAGCTTCCCAATCTGCCCAACCCAACAACCCCTATTTTTAATCCAGCTTTTTTCATTGATAGCTCCATTAATCTGTTGCGATATTATTGTTTGTCAGTGATTCTTTTGCGATTAATTTTATCTGCACTGTGATTTCTTCCGGAACGGATCCCCCGTTCAGCAGCTTATACGCCTGCAGTACACCCATCCGCCCAATCTGTACTGGGTTCTGGGCAATAGTGGCATCCATTTCTCCATTCCTGATAGAGGCAATAGCTTCTGAGTGCGCATCGAATCCCACAACGATGATATCAGAATAGTTTTTACCACTGGCGGCGATCGCCTCAACGGCTCCAAGTGCCATCAGATCATTGGCTGCAAAAACGGCATTAAGATCGGAATGGGATTGCAGAATATTCTGGAATACGGTGTAGCCCATGTTTCGCTCCCAGTTCGCCGGTTGCGAGGTCACCACCTGGATACCCGGTGCTTCGGCGATTCCATCCAGGAATCCTTTCTGCCTGGAATCAGCTGTTTCGTGCCCTGGAATGCCCTCCAGAATAGCCACTTTCCCCTTGCCTCCCAGCTGTTCTACAAGGTATCTGCCAGCCAGCCTTCCACCTTCATAATTATCTGACCCGATATATGTGGCAATCTGTCCCCCGTCACTTTTCAGGAGATCCATATTGATCTTGGTATCGAGGTTGATGATCGGGATGCCCGCGTTGTTGGCCTTTAATATGACCGGTACTACTTCGCTGGAACCGCTTGGAGTCAGCAAGATAGCATCTACCCTTCGCTGAATCAGGTTTTCAATAATCTGAACCTGTTTCTCAACATCTACTTCCCGCTCCGCGGCCTGTACGAGCAGATTAAGCTCAAGCGAATCGGCCACCTGTAGCGCCCCCTCTTCCATATCATTGAAAAAGGGATTGTTCAATGTTTTAACGACCAGCGCAACCGTCGGTTTTCCGGGAAATTTTTGGGAATTGCACCCCGAAGAGAACATCAGCAGGATACATGCCACCAGTGAGAGTAAAAGCTGTTGTGATAAGGTTAGGAATTTCATGACTGTTCACCTCTTTGAGCGGGTTTTCATTTTTTTGAGATTTGTGTCGAGCAATATGGCCCCGATTATGACCGAGCCAATGACAATCTGCTGTATGAAGGAAGAGACTCCAATCAGGTTCAGACCGTTGCGCAGGACACCGATAATAAGGGCACCAATAAGCGTCCCAAAGATGGTGCCTTCCCCTCCCATCAAGCTGGTCCCCCCGATCACGGTTGCCGCAATCGCATCGAGTTCATACATGATGCCTGCGATAGGCTGCGCGGAATTGAGTCGGGCAGTAAGGATAACGGCTGCCAGGGCACTCAGCAGCCCCGCGATACCGTAGATCACATTTTTGTAAAAGTTGATGTTGATACCGGAAAGAATGGCCGCCTCCTCATTCCCCCCGATTGCGTAGGTGTAGCGCCCCAGTTTTGTCCTCGTTAAAACGAAATGGGCTATGACATATATTACAATCATAATGATGACCGGAACGGGAATGTGAAAAATCTCTCCCGTTGCCAGGAATCGAAATCCGTCATCAAATCCTGAAATAGAACGCCCGTCGGTATACCAGAGCCCGGCACCCCGTGCAATACTCATCATCCCGAGTGTTGCAATGAAGGGGGGAAGATTCCCGTATGTTATGAGCAGGCCATTGACGGCACCGCACCCGAATCCCACCAAAAAACCGATGACTATCGCCACCGGGATCGGCAACCCGCCCTCCAGGGCACTTGCCATGACCACTCCCGAAAATGCCAGCACCGAACCAACCGACAGGTCAATGCCAGCTGTAATGATCACAAAGGTCATTCCCACTGAAATGACAGCGATTATGGCAGACTGCTGAGCCACATTCATAAGGTTTGAAATGGTCAGAAAGTGCTCTGACAGTAGCGTAAAAAACAGGCATAATCCCACCAAGCCGATTACAGTGCCGTATCTTCTTATTTGATCGAATTCTATTTTCTCAAACAGCTTCATTCAGTTCTCCCAATGCATATTTCATAATCTTTTCCTGTGTTGCTTCCTCCCCATCCAGGCGACCGGTAATGCGTCCATTACACATTACTAAAATCCGATCACTCATTCCCAGTATTTCGGGCATTTCCGATGAAATCATGATAATGGCCACCCCCTTGGCGGTTAGCTCATTCATCAACTGGTAAATTTCTTTTTTGGCTCCGACATCGATCCCACGGGTAGGTTCGTCAAAAATAAAGATGCGGGCGTGGGAACAGAGCCATTTACTCAGCACCACTTTTTGCTGATTTCCCCCACTCAGGTAAACCACATTCTGATCTCTTCCAGGGGTTCGAATATCAAGTTTGGATATATATTCGTCGACCGTTCTGTTTTCTTTTTCGAAATCCAGGACGCCCATACTCAGAAATTTCCTGATATTGGGAAGCGAGATATTCTCCTTCACCGACCGGTTCAGCACCAGACCTTCACTTTTGCGGTCCTCTGTCACAAACCCGATACCGGCATTGATAGCATCACGCGGAGAGCTAACAGACACTTCCGTTCCATCTACATATATTTTTCCTTCCGATATCTTATCCACCCCGAAAATGGCCCTTGCCAGTTGTGTTCTGCCAGCTCCCATTAGCCCGGCAATACCCAGGACCTCCCCTTTTCGCAGGGAGAACTCAATATCATGCAGCCGGTTGTCCACGCAAAGGTTGTCGACCCGCAACACAACAGGCCCCAACTTCGCCTTCTTTTTGGGAATTTGCTCATCAAGGTCCCGGTTCACCATCAAGCGTACCAGCTCATCCCTGCTTATGCTTTTAACAGGCCGGGTGTCAATGTACTTGCCGTCCCGAAGTACAGTAACCCGGTCACCGATCTCAAAAATCTCTTCCAGCCGATGGGAAATATAGATAACGGCTACGCCCTGCTTTTTGAGATGCCGAATAATCCGGAAAAGCTGCTGAATTTCGTGTCGTGATAGGGCTGCCGTGGGCTCATCCATGATTAGGATACGGGCATTCAGGGACAGCGCTTTGGCCACCTCCACCATCTGCTGCATCGCCACCCCCAGGTCCCCGACCTCCTCTTTGGAATTGATATTTACATTGAGCTCATCCAGGATCTCCTGGGCCTTGGCAAATAGCCTCTTCCAGTTGATCACTCCCGGGGCCAGGGTCGGCTCCCTTCCCAGGAAAATATTCTCGGCAACCGACAGGAACGGGTTTAAGTTAAACTCCTGGTATATTATCCCGATTCCCAGTTCCTGGGCATAGCGAGGACTGCTTATCTCCCGTTGTTCTCCATCGATCCAGATTGTGCCGTCATCCTTTTCGTAGGCTCCGCTCAGGATTTTCATCAGGGTCGACTTCCCGGCCCCGTTTTCCCCCAGCAGCACGTGTACTTCTCCCCGTTTCAGGTCGAATTTGACATCATCCAGGGCCAATACTCCCGGGAACCGCTTGGTGATGTTTTCCATCAATAATATGTGATCGTCTGTAGGCATATTTTGCAGGCTTTGCTAATCTGTATAGATGAATATTGGATTTGCGTAGAACCAGAGATCAGACCAGGCGTGTTCAGAACCGGTAATTCCCGTGTGTTCACGAGAAAGATTGTCGTTGAGTGGTCTGCCCAGACAATCAGTCTGGAATGGAGTGCTGAGAGCATGCACTGTTCCATGTAAGCGCAGGTAAAAATCCGAATCTGTCGACCTGATCGCATGAGTCATCTCATGCCATTGATTATTGGTCGTCCAATCTCCTTCCCGGAATATCGCTCTAATTCCTGTAGAAGGATTCAGACTGGATTCATAGGATGCAGTCCAGCGCCACATTCCCCGGTCCCCTTGACGGTTGACTATAGAATCGCCCCAAAATTTTGTTCCTGGTATTTCCCCCCAGCCGATGCAGTCATCCCTTCGATAACCGACGCCCCCGTGATCTGAGCTCACCACTAGATCGACATTATTCTCAATACCCCGGTCAAAAATTTCAGCTACCGAGTGTTCCCCGTCCGAGAAACAGGAATGCAGATGCAGATCAATGATTGCCCAATTTTCATTTCCTGTTGCCAATGCACATCCCCCTATCAGCCATACATAAACCTGCGTAGTAGCCAAGAAGCGACTGGAGTCGGTCAGGGAAGATGTACATTGTATTCGCATGCCACAGTCATAGTTACGGTTACGGCCGGCTTTATCTAATCCGGTCATGCACTATTCTTTTAAAAACTCATTCCTGCAAGTTGCCAGGGCACTCACCGGATTGCAACGCCCTATATGCCTGGTTCCCGGCAATGAAACCACATATCCTGAACCGAACGGACTTGGTTCGGGGTAATCGGTACTCACATATTGGGCTCCACTCGTCAGGGCCGCCTCACGTCGCTTAGTATCCCCTGTCCGGGCTTCATAGAGAGGAAGGTCCGCACGGGTACGTATCACATAGCCATCAGAAACAAACTGTTTAATCTGGTCAAAACGTTTAATGGCGTCATTCATTTTGATAAATGCAGCCGTTGGTTCACCCGGGTTAGAACTGACAAACATCGCCCTCTCTTTAAGGTCCGGGGAGCCTGCCAGATAATAATCCCTGTGCTCCCCGGTGTTGTCCAACGCAAAAAGCAGATGTCCTCGACTTTGCGTCAGCGTGGGCCAGCCATCTGTCAAAACAGCCTCTTCCAGGGATGGGAACTCCCCGCGGACATCATCCGGAGTCAAGACATGATCCCTGGAAAACACATCCCAGATTTCACTATCTATTTCATGAATATTATCCTGATCTACCGCAACAGGTGTCGTAAATGCAACGGTGCTCCAATCTTGCCGTGGCCCGTCTTTTACTTCAACTAACACCAGGATGGGCAGGTGTGTGGGATTTGCCAGTGACCACTCCCTGATTTCATGCAGACAGCTTTTAAACGTAAGACAGGTCGTACGGTAGTCGGTGTCCTGGGAATGGAAGACCTTAAAACCGGGAGTTAGCATCTCTTTATGATTTAGAAACTGCTCATCGCCAGACATCGTTGCTCCGACCGGCTCGGCATATTTCCCTCCCACAGGATCGGCAAAAATATCAAGCTCAAACTGACGGATCCCCAGGTCCTCAAGCTGCTCTCGCAGTTCGCGATGCTCGTAAACGATGTTTTCCGACCAACCCGGTCGTTCTTTATCCAGCAGATTAACCAACGTTGGATTTGGGGCCAATTTATAGCTGTTGTGGGTGCCCAGAACCTGGATTTGATTCAGCCGAATGCAATCGTCAGCATTTTCTCCTGTAATAGTGTCGCAGTTGACATCAGCGGCTGCCCGTTGTCCCGGAGTTCCGGATTTAGAACAAGCAATAGCGAATAGAAAAAATGTTAACACATAGAAAACGGAAAGAGGAGATCCCGTTCTACTACATCCAACAGCTTTTTCTATCCTGGTATATCTCATTCATCACTGGTTTTGAAAATGACTAAATAAACCTCTTGTAAATCCTCAAGCACTTACTTTTCAGCGGCTGAATCCCAACCTAACCGATCCGAATCTTATGAGTAAAGGGGGTGATTCCGGTGATATACACGCGGTAACCCTCTACCTCAATATCTCCATTATAAACAGAGTACTGCTCATTTGACTGTGGTGACCTGGTGTGCTCCATTTTTCCCGGACCGAATGTTATGACGTCGTTTCCAACCTTGTACGAACCCTCCCCATCACTCAAAAAATAGCCATCGGTATCATTTTCCCTGGGTATCACACCGGACAATTGCCCTCCTTTCCTAAAACAAAGTTCTATAGTCACAGGCACCCGGGGCGTTTCTTCTACCGAAAACTCCATTTCAAATGCTCCGCTATTGCCAACTTCCCGTACGGTTACCATGGAATGCAACTTTTTATAGTCCTTCGGGCGATTCTCAAAATCCATTTTACTATAGAAACGGCCGTCGGGCGACATTTTATAAACACCTTCTTTATTTCTGAACTTCTCAGGCAATGGCTGGTGATAGGGAACCTGTCGCTGCTCCTCCAGGCGGTACTCATTCCCCTGAACCGCTAAGCCATTACTACGGAAATACCCGGTTCGGAAAAATGCAGGAGACATTCTGACCGACTCGAGAATGGCATTCCCGTTTCGGAATTTAAAAAAGGTGGGATTGTGAGAAATTCCGGACCAGGCACCATAGCCCAGGTGCCAGTCAGTTCCCCCAAAAACTGAAGCCGTTTTGTTGCCTCTTCGTATTCTAACCAGATGCGTATTCTGGAAATGTTTAACGTAATTTTCCTCGAGCGCAGCAGGTTTTGGCAGGGACATGTTCAGTTCCTCATGCAACAAAAAATCTGCCAGGTGTTCACCCAGCGTATCCATATACTTTGTTTCGATCATATTTGCTACAGCTGCAAACCGGGGATTGTTGTCCCTGATCGCCAGGTATCGAAACGGCAGATAATATCGATGAATCATCACATAGCGACCGTGCTCCTGGTCTTGGCGCCGGGAAGCGACCGTCTCACATTCGCCATTCAGTTCCGTAAGATGAATCGTCAGTTCCAGGTTTTTACTAATAACGTCAAACAATTCCGGCCTTTTTTGATAAATGGCTACATCGAGAAGCGAAGGGTTGTTGACTGCGGCGTCATAATTGCGGCTTCGCTCAGGATGTTCACCATCAGCATCCTGGCCGATCCCCTCACCCAGCCAGTCGTTAATTCTGTTTACGTATTTCTGGTTGGGGTAGAGCGAGTTTATGCCACTAAGAGCAGCAGAAACCGCCCACCTATGGTTTGGGGTGTGTATGCCACCCGTGGTCAGCGCTTCTGCCGCATCCAGGATTATTTGCCTGTTTGACTGCCTGAGGTTTATGGTCTGTTCCGATCCATCCGTAATCAAGATCTTCTGGGCCCGAAAAAGTTGCTCCATCATAAAGGCGGTGTCCGGAGGCGACTGAAGATTACCGAAGTCAAATGTGCCATCCGAATTTTGCGCCAGGATAAGTGCTTTCGCAACGTTATGCATCGGCTCAACCAGGTTCAGGCTTCGATAGTATTCTGAATCCGGAGAGCAATATGCAGAGGCCAGCGTCAAAATAAATCCACTTTGCCCCCGTCGGCTTGAGGATTCAACCAGGCGGTCATACCGCTCCAGCATCTCCTCGACTCTACGATCATTTGCCTTGCTTATGGCCGCGCGGATGGTGTCATTTCGCTTTAGGCCAAAGGCCACTTGAGATTTACCAATTGCCAGTGAACCGACGGATGCTCCCAGTGAGTATTTGATAAAGTCACTTCTTTTCATAGTAGAGTTGTCTTCTGGTTTAGGTGACATACTGGACAGTTTAGGTACTCCTTACTACATATCCTATAACTGCCCAGCAATTTTTAGCGGCAAGATTTTAAAAATTCAGTTACTCGAACCTGTCACTAATAGCCCTGATTTTGCTCCAGGTATCCAGGTTCACCACTTGCCGCATCAATAGCATCCTGTGGAATCGGGAACAATCTCCGTATCGGGTTGGAACTGGTTTTATCTATCCACGAATCCTCCCATTTGCCAAACCGGACCATATCGGTTCTTCTCAACATCTCACTGTAGAATTCATAAACCCGTTCCATCTCCATGGACTGCATGTCGATGCTTGAAAGAAGATCGGCTCCCCTTGCCGAGCGTACGGCATTCACATCATCGAGTGCGAGACCGGCGTCTCCGTTCCTCAGGTGAGCTTCGGCCCTCATAAGGTACATATCGGCAATACGTATTACAGGTATGTTCACCCTGGAGAATCGCTGACCGGCAATAGCCAGTGGGTCAAACTGGAACTTCAAAGCCCTGGCACCAGTGATATGGTTGGTATTTTGGGTCAGGCCAACTTCACGGGTGTAGTTTAACGGCAACCCGGAGCGCGGGGTGTCAACCAGTGGTTCTATCACCAGGTCACCATTCTCATCTCGTTTGAAGTCAGTTCCTTCATCGTTGAGCACGATTCCGTACTGCTGGCCAATTTGAATGCCCCTGTTCCACTCCCACTCTTCTTCGGGAATGGATCCACTATCAGGTGTATTTCGCTGGAAGTAGCGGGGATCATTTCGGTTGCCTTCCCACATGTCATAAAACTCGGTCGTTTGTGATACGCCGTCGCTACCGGTGACATTCAGGTTTACCAGCGACCCATGACGGGCCCTTGAGCTCCCGAACCACGCATGCCGGTTTTGTCCTTCGTTTTCAAAGGTTTGTTGAAAGGCAAAAATGTGCTCTTGGTGATCGTGGTTATCAATATTCCACATTGAGAAATAATTATCTTCTTCCAGGGCGTAATCTCCCGTATTGATAACCATGGTAGTGTAATTGATAACTTCATCCATATCCTGCTGGGAAAAGTTGAAGCTGTTGGCATAGCGATCGACATACACCGCCTTATTCAGCAGCAGCCTTGCTTTGAGTGCCCATGTTGCTGCTTTGGTCATTCTTGTGGATCCTACTTGATCGAACGTGCCCAGGTTAGGTTCGGCTGCATCGAATTCGCTGATAATGAAATTCACAGCCTCTTCCCCCCTGTAGATCGTTGAAAGTTCGGTGGTCCCTACATTTTCAGGTAGTTTCTCAAATGTAAGTCCATACAGATCCAGCAAAACCATGTTCCAAAAGGCCCCCATAGCACGAGCTTCCGCACTGTAGAGGGCCTGATCGGGATGGTCTAATTCGGATAACGTTTGGCGGGCAACTGCGGCTTTCGCAATACCCTGGGTTAAATCACTCCACACTTCTCGGACCGTCACATGCGTGGGAGTCCACGTGTGCTGATGCATCTCAATAAACCGCCCCCCGTCAAACCAGTCGGTTCCTCCCCTGAATGGAACGATAGATTCATCAGAGGCTATTGATTGCATATTATACAGTGTATTGTGGTGGGAATAGACACTATTGTATTGTGCATACACAGGAGCCAGCGTTGCGGCTGCGGCAGCCGGATCGTCAAGAATGCCTTCTCCCACGGCCGTGTCCAAGACCTGCTCATCGAGGTCAGTACAGCTAAACAATACAAAACACATCATCAAAATTATTGAGGCTAGCTTTTTCATCGATTCTTGTCCTGTTTAATTTTATAAAGTGAAATTAACGCCAAACATGAAGGTTCTGGCACGTGGGTAAGCGGTTGCATCAATACCGGTTGATCTAAAGCCTGCCGAGGCCCGGTTTATGTCCACTTCCGGATCAAAACCTGGGTAATCGGTAATCACAAAGAGGTTTTGACCTGTTACATAAACCCTGATATTTTTAAGCCAGCCGGTTGCAGCAGTATTCACATTATAACCGATCGTTGCATTGTTTAACCGGAAATAACTACCATCATAAATATATCTGTCGGATGGAGTAGCAGAGTTTATTGTACTCTCAACACCTGCATTCTCAAGCAGGAACGTGGGGGCATTGTTACCGGCCGCCAGCCTCGGGTAGTTATAGTAGGCATTCTCATCATTCCAATAGATGCTGTTGCCCGAGACGCCGTTAAAGTTCAATGACAAGTCGAACCCTTTGTAGGCCATGTTGATATATCCTCCATAGGTCGTATTCGGCAGTCCTGTGCCTCCATCGGTCAAGTCGCCATCGGTAATGCTGCCATCCCCATCGACATCGCGGAATTGGTTCAGGCCGTCTTCATCAAAGCCGATCCAGTCTAGTACCCAGAATGTACCTGCAGGATGATCATTCAGGAACCCGTTAACCTGCACGCCCGACAATCCCTGGCCGGTGATGGAACCTGTTCTGAGTATGGAGACCGGCAAGTTGGTGATATTGTTGTCGATTAAACTCACGTTTCCACCGATATCAAAACTAAAGTGAGATCCAATAAACTGCCGGTATGCCAGTGACAGTTCGATCCCTTTGTTTTCAATTTCCATATCATAGTTATTCCAGAAAGAGGATGTCGGTACGATAGGGTCAACCCCTGTGGAAGACTCCCACAAAATATCTGAGGAGATCTTACGGAACACGTCCACGGTTCCATAGATCCTGTCGTCCAGGAATCCAAAATCCAGCCCAATATTGGTTTGTGTGGAGACCTCCCACTTTATATTCTCATTTTGGGCTCTCACAAGGTTTATACCCGGGGAATTGATATTTCCAAAGAAGTACCCTGCACCGGCTCCGGTACTGCTGGACAGCAACCGGTGGGTAATGTAGGACGGGATATCCTGGTTACCTGTTTGTCCCCAACCAGCACGTAACCGCAGGTTGCTTAACGATTCTGCTCCCGACAAGAAAGACTCATTGGAAACCTGCCAGGCCACTGAGAAGGAAGGGAAATAACCGTATCGGTTGTTTTCACCAAATCTGGAGGAACCATCAGCCCGGAAAGTAGCTGTCAGGAAATAGGTGTCGTCATAGTTATAGTTGGCCCGGCCGAAAAACGATTGCAGTTCATTTTCCGAAGCATTTCCATTGGGCCTGTTGTTGCTAATTGACAAATCGGTTCCAATGCTGGGATTCCTGTACGCATCAATCTCAGTGGTAGAAAAATTATTGATGCTCCAGTTGGTCGCTTGCGAAGTAAACTTCTGGAATGAATACCCGCCCAACAGGTTAAAACTGTGATTTTCAATATCGAACAGGTAGGTAACAAACTGTTCGAACAGGATATTACTTTGTTCAGCATTGCCCGTTTCCAGGCGTCCCTCCGGGTTGTCAATATTGGAAACTTGACCTCCTGTTATATTATGCCTGCTGGTTTGATCGACCGAGGAGATCTGCAGGTTATCTGCTCCAAAGTTCAGTTTATATTGAAGTCCCTCGAGGATCGTAAAACTTCCCTCGATATTGCCGAGGATACGGTTCGATTTACTAAAATTGGTAGAAACATCCATCCTCTGCAAAGGATTTACGCCGAAAGGAAATGTAAACAGGCTTCCATCTTCATTGTGGGTAGGATAGGTTGGGTTTGCTGTGACCGCATTCGACAATCCATCGCCTCCCGTACCAGGCCCGGTTACAATCGGGGCATTGTCAGCTCGTGTGAAAGCACCCGTTAGGTTGACCCCGATATTCAAACGGTCATCAAGGAAACTTTGATTTACATTCAGCCTGCCTGTGTATCTCTTCCGGGCGGATTCCAGCACGATCCCCTCTTGGTCATGGAGGTTCACTGATGCATAATAACTCGAATTCTGCGTTCCTCCGCCGTACGACAAACTGTGCTCGTGTGAGTAGGCTGTCCGGAGAATTTCGTCCTGCCAGTCGGTGTCAATTGTGGTAGAATTTATTGTGCTGGGATCACCATATTGGTTTTGGAAATCGATAAACTCCTGAGCGTTTAAGACATCCAGCGTGTTTGTCGGGCTCGAAATCGAAAGGGTCCCATTGTAGGTTAGCTCTGGAGCTCCACTCTGCCCCTGTTTTGTCGTAATGATTATTACTCCATTCGCGCCCCTGGAACCATAGATAGCAGTTGCCGAGGCATCTTTCAGCACATCGATAGATTCAATATCTCTCGGATTTAAAAAATCAGCGCCACCGGATAGTGTAACGCCATCCACAACATATAAGGGCTCACCCCCACTGCGTACCGTGCCAAGCCCCCTGATGGTAACCACAGAGTTGGAGTTGGGATCACCGCTTCTCTGGGTTACACTCACCCCGGAAACCCGACCTTGGATCAGTTGCTCTGGAGAATTTGTGATGCCCCTGTTAAAGTCCTCCTCACTCACCGATCCAATTGACCCGGTCACATCTGCCCTTCGCTGAATGCCGTATCCCACTACTACCAAATCATCTCCAACCAGCTCTGTGACCTCCAGTGCTACGTTGATTGTGGTTCTACCATCAATTGGTACCTCCTGTGTTTGATATCCCACAAAAGAAAATACCAACGTATCCTGAAGCGAGGAGACGGTGAGTTCATAACCACCATCATCATTGGTTGCAGTTCCAGTAGCAGTCCCCTTGATTATTATATTCACACCCGGTAGGACTTCTGCCGAACTTGCATCCGTGACTACACCACTTACTGTTTGGGCCTGGACAATGGTGCTGCCCAAAAACAAAGCTAAAAACACGAAACCAAAACTCAGAAAATCAGCTTTTGTATCTTTCATTACTATATCCCCATCCTTATTGGTTAACATGTTGGCTAACACTGGGTTAGCTAACATTTTGTGATATACAAAGTCTGCTTCCACCGCGATATAACATGATCCAATTACATCATTCGGCTTTCTATCTTTTTAAAAGGTAGGTACCAATCCCTCTCTATATATATCCCTCAATAGATTCATAGACCATTCCTTTTTAAAGACCGGAAGTCTAAACATTCGATCCATGAAAACGTTACCATTTATTAATTAGCGAAAACGTTTTCAAAAGTCAAGTTTTTTTATTCTCTTCTGATATTCTCATTAATATATTTTCGTAATAACTCTGGAATAATCACATTAAATGCTTTATTGAGGATTAAAACCTATAATTCGGAGTGATCTACTTCATTATTTTATATAATATAGATACGAATTAGCACCCAGAAACCTATCCACATAAAACTCCATAGAGGAATATATATGGAAACGTTTTCAAAATTTATTATATCTTATTTTTGGGGTAGCACCTGGTATTAATACACGGTAATTCCTGTACCATATATCGCCATGAGTTATAAACTCGTACCAAAGCATGCCAGCAATGTTAATACAAAATGATATCAGATAGCACTGGCAGATGAGCAGAGGGGACCCCTATCCTCAAAACGATCGTCCCGGATGCCCGATACCCACCCCTTATTTTTTATCACTGCCATTTCAACCACATAATGGTTAAGCTGAAGGTCAGGCATTAATTCCGTAGGGACTATTTCCGCTTATAACACTTCCGTGACACCGGGACGCGCAGAGGGATAATTTCCACTCCGGTCAAGCACTACCGGGGGTGGGCTGTTCCATCCAAATCCTTCGGGCTCAAACAGTTTCCTGTTGGATTTTATCGCTTCATCCCATGTGACCTGCTTACCTGAATATGTCGCCATTCGCCCCAAGATGGCTGCCATTGTACTCTTGGCACCATATTCTGTGTTATTAATCACGTCCCCTTTCCGGATAGAGGCAAACAGTTCATTGTTCTCTTGCTGGTAGGGACTGATATCCTGGTCACCCCTGTAATCCAACAACACTTTTCCATCCCAGATCTTGATCATTCCATTGCTGTTATTATCGGTCTCCACCGTTCCTTTCGTAGCCTGGAACATTTCGCCCACTCTTCCCATCGTACCTTCTTGATTCCTACACTGGCTGGCTATCACAGCTCCACCGGGATAGGTGAACTCGACAAAGTGATGGTCGAATATCTCTCCATGTTGCGGACCCACGCGTACCTCTCGTCCACCCATTCCCTGCGCGGATATGGGATATTCTCCAATAAACCAATTGGCTACGTCAATGTTATGGATATGCTGCTCAAGGATATGATCGCCCGACAACCAGGTAAAGTAATACCAATTTCGCATCTGGTATTCCAACTCCGTTTGCAGCTGATTCCGCTCGCGTACCCAGTGAGCCCCTATATTCCAATAGACCTGCCCGGAGACAATTTTACCAACAGCCCCGTCATTAATATGCCGCGAAACCTTGCGATAGCTATTTTGATAATGCCGTTGCAGACCAACGACTACATTCAGATTTTTTTGCTTCGCTAGCTCTCCAACCTCAAGCACCTTCCGGATACCCGGCGCATCCGTTGCAAGGGGTTTTTCCATAAAAACATGCTTGCCCGCATTAATAGCCTCTTCAAAATGAAGAGGGCGAAATCCGGCCGGCGTGGCCAGTATAACAACATCGGCTACTGAAATTGCATTTTTATAGCCCTCAAAACCGATAAATTTGTGTTCTTCAGGGACATCAATTTGATCAGAGCCAAAACGCTCGTTAAGCCTCTGCAGGCTGCCGTCCAGCCTATCCCTGAAAACATCCGCCATAGCCACCAGCTTTATCCCTTTATCTGCTGTCAATGCTTGCCTGGCAGCCCCGCTTCCCCGACCACCACAACCGATTAAAGCAAGCTTCAGGGTATCGCTGGCACCAGCGTAGGCACTGGCGCCAACCGGCAGGGACCCAAAGAGCATCCCCGCTCCGGCAGCAAAGGCAGTCGTCTTGCAAAAGTCCCGCCTTGAAATACTGTTCCTGTTTTTATCTTTTTGACTATTCATAACACCACCCTTTTTTACTTATCGATCCCAGTTCACGTTTACACTACTTTCAAAAATCTTCCATCGCTTCAACCCAGTATTTTTCCATCTCTTCCCACGAGGGAGAACTTAGCGGACGTATAATTCTGAATCCCACAAACGGGGCGCTGGTATGCCACCACAGGCTCTTCGGCAGCTGGGGATCCAGCATTTTCCATTGAGGCGACGACCCCCTCCTGTTTCCACATCGCAACTCATCCGGGTCATCTCTCCACGAGCCGCCCCTGACAGCACGCGGGTAAAGCTTGTCCGGTCGAAACCAGGGGTTCTCTGAGACTTCGCCTTTCAACTGCCCGAAGTAGTCTTCCAGGTACTGATCTGCGGTCCACTCCGCAACGTTGCCGTGCATATCAAAAAGTCCCCATTGATTCGGCTTTTTTTGGCCAATTTCCTTATAACTCCTGTCACTATTACCATAGTGCCATCCATATTCATCAAGCAATGCTGCGTCCTCTCCAAAATGGTATGCTCCCCCTGTTCCCGCTCTGCATGCGTATTCCCATTCTGCTTCTGTTGGTAGCCGATAAAAAGTGCCCGTTGTGACCGTTAACCACTTTGTAAACATAACGGCGGCATAATGAGTCATGCTTATGGCCGGATGCCCCTCGTATCCCATCCCAAAACTCATGTCAACGAAGGGGGGAGTAGGTTGTGAAATGGCATCTGTGTTAATTCCTGCAGCTCCCCTGCTGGAAGTCTCCTGAACCAGGAATGAGTCGATGTGAACAGTTCGGAAATGATCATAAACCTCCCATGGAATTTCATACTTTCCCATCCAAAAGGAATCTACTTTCACTTGATGTTGAGGCCCCTCGTCCGCCTCCCTTCCCGTTTCCTGGACTGGACTCCCCATCAAAAATGTCCCGCCTGTTACAGGTACAAGTTCAATACCCAGCTCAGAACCCGGAACTTTTTGCGAATATGGGATAAATTCACTTGTAATGCCTGCCTTCTTTTGACCCGACAAAGCGAAGGAAAACACCACACCAACCCAAAGGAATATCTTAAAGATCAAACGTTTCAAATGGCCTGTCCCAAATGGGTATTGAATTATTTTTCAAACAATAGAACCCATCACCAGCTTTAACACCTCAAGCGAAGCTTACACTAAAATTGCTCATTCTTATGTTCTAATTCCTTCAACATAAACCACAACAAAAACATCTATAAGGCGGGCTCTTTTCCCTATTTAATGAAAACGTTTTCAAAAGTCAATCTTTTTAATGCCCGTTACTAATAGTTTAAAGCAATGGATAACCCCGTTTCAGAAACTCTCTCCATAATGCATCACGTACAGGAACATTTTACCTAAATCACCATTTATTAACTATAAAGACAGTTACTGACACCATTATTCCCCTTATGATCATCTCCGAAAAGAACAGAATTTACATTTACTTGACTTTTGCAGACCACAGTAATAATATCCCTTAAATTGAAAACGATTCCATTTCACACTTAGACATATCTTACACCACAAATCTATATTTAGGTGTCATTATGGGGGCGATCATAAAATTCAGTTTCACAATATTTTCTGCACTGTTAATTATGGCATGTGGTGAAATGTCAGGACAGCAAGAAAAGGAAGTACACTTAAGGGTGGCTGCCTATAATGTGGAAGTCGGCAGTAATGCAACCGCACAAGAGATAGGTGAAGCACTATTGCCCTATGATCTTGATATCGTTTGCTTTTCAGAGGCTCCGGGTGGCGGGTCGACTGAAGACGTCGCAAAAGTGCTGGGACTCAGCCATATTGTCGTTGGCCGATATACAACAGCAGGACATCAGGATAAATATAAAAGTATAGCCAGCAGAACCCCGTTATATGATTATGAGGAGATCCTGATGACGGACACGCTACACACGGTCACCAAGGCCAGAACCGCTATTAACGATAAAGAAATCACAATTTATTCTGTGCACTTCCCTTTTGGCTGGAGAGATGCTGAACATATCCGGGAGACAACAGCGAAACTGGCTCATTTTGCCTACTATCTCAGGGAAAAACAGGATGTAGAAACCAGTATTTTGCTCGGTGATTTCAACTTCATTCCCTCAAATGACAACTATATTAGTAACGACTATGAGATGTTCGCAGATGCCGGTTTTGTACCCAGTTGGAACGACCTGGGAACTGATATCACTAAACTTAATACGCACAACGCATTTGATTCGACTGATATTGGAAGCGGCAAGGTGATCGATCACATCCTGTATAACCCCTCGAAAGTTAAAGCACTGGATGGCAGTATTATTGAAATGGAACGACCGTTGTCGGATCACAAACCCGTCTGGGCCCTGTTGCAAGTCAACTAGTGGTATTCCACTAGAATGTATAGTGATTATACCGGTGATTAAACCTATCTACGCCAACGATTTTGTTTTTGGTTATTGAGAGAGACATTCCATCGCATATTTAAAACCTAAGGATTTTGCATATCTTGGTTCCATAAAACCCTGTAACCGAGATATTCTTTTTACATGAAAGCCATTACCGTTCTCAATCCCGGCAAGAACTCCACACTTCAAATACAGGATATAGATACACCTGAACCGGGCGACCACGAAATACAGGTCAAAATTGAAGCCACTGCGCTCAACCGAGCTGATCTTTTACAGCGACAGGGGAAGTATCCTGCTCCCGAGGGCACAAGCAACATATTGGGACTTGAAATGGCGGGGATCGTAGAAAAAGTGGGCCCGGGCGTAACACGCTGGAAGCCGGGCGATTTTGTCTTCTCCCTGCTCCCCGGTGGTGGCTATGCTGAATTTTGTGTTATCCATGAAGAGATGGCGATGCCGATCCCGGACAATCTGTCTTTTGAAGAAGCGGCAGCAATTCCAGAGACTTTTCTAACCGCCTACCAGGCCCTGCACTGGGTGGGACAACTCCAACCAAAAGAAACCGTGCTCATTCATGCGGCAGGCAGTGGCGTCGGGACCTCGGCCATCCAGTTGAGCAGCCATCTTTCTGAAGCTCGTATCCTGGCTACAGCCGGCAAAGACCGAAAGTTGGAGACCGCTCAAACGCTGGGAGCAGACTTCACATATAATTACAAGAAGGTGAACTTTTCCGATCAGATTGAACGGGACCTCGGTTCTAATTCTGTTGATCTGATTATCGATTTTGTCGGGGCCTCCTACTGGAATAAGAACATCAACGTGCTGGCCAAAGACGGAAGGCTCGTGCTGCTGGCCATTCTGGGCGGACACAAAGTCAAGAATATGAGCCTCATCCCGATTCTGCAAAAGCGATTATCGGTTAGAGGTACCACCCTGCGCTCACGTTCGCTTGAGTATAAGATCAAACTCACGCAAGAATTCTCTGCCCGAACGCTCGATCTTTTTGAACGGGATCTCCTCCGCCCTGTCATCGACTCAGTCCACGACTGGCAGGACGCTGAGAAAGCACACCAGCAAATGGCTGACAATAAAAATACGGGCAAAATTGTTTTGACGGGGATGTAGAGCCACTAAATATTGAGTTTATCCTTGGACCAATTGCTTGGATTCTCCCTGATATATTTCCTGATCTCTTCCAGTTCTGTATCATTTCGAATCACGCGTTCAAAATAATTTCTTTGCCATATTTTATCACCAGGCTGTTTATTAATTTGATTAATCTGTCTGGTCACGGCTGCTTTGTATGATCGAACAATAGTAGGGACAGAATTTGACGTTGGTTTTCCAAATTTCTCAACGTTTGATTTCTTGTCTGTTGGGGCACGATGCATCGTGCCCTTACACCACTGCCATTGAATAGTAATGATTCCATGTAAGTGGTTTGGCATCACAACAAACTCATCGATTATTATATTTTCTCGGATTTTCTCAGTTTGCTTCCATTCTTTTCTCCCTATCTCTCCAAAATCATTCAATATCATTCTTCCATTGTAAACGGAGCCAAATATTTTTTCGCGATTACTGACACATAGCGTAATAAATTAGTTTCCAGGTTCAGTATAATCTTTTCCCTTTAGCCTGATGGATTTACGTTCGTGTTTTCTTGGGTTGTACATTTCTTCTCCTCTCTATCTGTGATTGTCTGTGGCTGCTTACATTCAATAGATAGGGTTCAAGCCAAATCCTTACAAAATCATCGAAGATATTCTCCCCAGCCTCTGTTATCTTTGACCAGCTAATTGAAACCGAGACATTTATTAAGAACAACCGATTCATGGCGCAACCGAAATATCGTACGCACGTTGGGATGGTCGATATCCTTCCCGGGGAAGTTGAAAAATGGCAGGCGGTAGAACGCATTATCCACGAAGAAGCCAAAAAATTTAATTTTGAGGAGATTCGCACGCCCATCCTGGAGCAGACGGAGCTGATCGCTCGCGGCATCGGTCAACTTACCGATATTGTCTCCAAGGAGATGTTTGCCTTTGAACGGGGAGACGACCAGTACGTACTGCGCCCGGAGTGCACTGCGCCTGTCGTGAGGGCATTTGTGGGGCATCACCTGGAGCAGCGCGGCGGCACCCAAAATCTCTATTACATCGGTCCCATGTTTCGTGCTGAAAAGCCCCAAAAAGGTCGGCAGCGTCAATTCCACCAGTTCGGCGCCGAAATCCTGGGCAGTGACGACCCGATCGCCGACGTGGAGTGCATGGCCTTCATGATAAGTGTTTATGATCGCGTCGGTATTTCAAATATGAGCTTGAAGATAAATTCTGTAGGGGATCCCGAAAGCCGGGAAGCCTACAAGCAAGCGCTGATTGATTATTTCACGCCTCATAAAGATGAGTTGAGTGAGGTCTCACAGAACCGGTTGGAAAAGAATCCGCTCCGAATCTTGGATTCAAAAGAGGAAGAAGACCAGCCGTTTATTGAAGATGCACCGGTGATCGGTGACTTCCTGAATGAGGAATCGAGCCAGCATTATGCGAAAGTAAAGCAGTACCTCAACGAGCTGGGCATTTCGTATGAAGAGGATCCACACCTGGTACGTGGACTCGATTACTACACCCGCACAGCATTTGAGCTTATCAGTCCGGACCTGGGCGCCCAAGACGCGCTGGCCGGCGGTGGTCGCTACGATCTGCTGGTAGAGGAAGTGGGCGGGCAGCCAACGCCAGCGGTTGGATTCGCGGCAGGCATTGAGCGCCTGCTCTTGGCCTGTAAAGAGATGGATATTGAACTCTCAGAGCCCAAATCCGTCGATCTCTACATCGTGACTATTGGAGATAAAGCCCGAAGCTGGGCGATCCAACAGCTTCCGGAATTCCGAAAGAAAGGATTCTCAGCGACGATGGATTACGCGGGGCGCTCCATAAAATCACAGATGAAAGATGCCGACCGTGAAAATGCTCGGTATACCATTATTGTAGGAGAGAATGAGCTGAATGAAGGCAAGTTCACCTTCCGGGATATGGAGGCCAGCGAAGAAAACCAGCTGCCATTGGATGAGATTTACGGGCGGTTAAAAAAGAAGCTGTAGATTTCTGTACGAAATGGGCTTTTATATACCGAGAGTTGGTCTCGGCTGAGGATTTCTCTAAGCTTCCCAAAACCCGTATTTAGCATCTCAAACTAATATAACTCTTAACTCTGTAGGGCTAAAGGGCTAAAGGGCTAAAGGGCTAAACCCTATGGGATTAAAGGTATAAACCCCATAGGGTTGCTTGTCTTATCCCTATAGTATTGAATGTCTTGGCCCTATAGGGTTTGGGTGTCGAACCCTACGGGATTAATCCTCTTAGCCCTATAGGAATAAATAGCGTGAGTTCTAGCCCGGATTCCTCACCAAGAAATTTTTCCTCAGCAAGGCCCTCCGTCGCGTAAAGGCCTACTTCGCCGAAGTAGCACGGCTACGTAGGCTGAACTATGGAGGGCAGGCGAATGCGGGTTTACTCTCCGAAGCAAAAAGAATAGGCGCCATGGGTAGTAGTGTCCATTTTATTTTCTTACGGGTAAAGGTACCCGAGGTACTGGATTGACGTTCCGCACAGGAGGTACGGAACGAGATGGGATAGGATGAAACATCTCGTGGCTGACCTCTGGTCTGCCATGTCATCCCGCAACCTCTGGTTGCATTAACCTAACGTCAGTTCAATATAAAACCTGTCATTGAGGGATTGCCCCCAAGGGATCGCTGAATCTCCTCTCGATTAGAGCTTATAACACCTGCACTGTAGGATGCAGGAGTAGATGGAGTGGCATCAAAAGCAGCTGAGGTGAGGCGTGAGTATGAGGGTGAAATTAGAACCGGGGATTTACAGGATTAGAGGATCTGCAGGATGGTAATGTTTACCTGAGAAGAGATCCCGAAAATCCTTTGATCCTGCCCATCCTGATTCCAATGGATATGTAAAGTTAGACGATCTTACATACAAGATAATCGGCTATCAAAGCCTCATAGGATAACAGTCATGAGTTATAGCAATTCTTATATCGAACTCAGGCTAACCTAATAAGTGCCTTGAAGAAACCAGTACGATTCATTCTGCACATTGCTTTCATGAAAAAAGGGATGACCTCCAAAGAGATCATCCCCTTCATATCAGGCTAATTCTAAAACCTAAATCTCTTCTCCGGCAAATACCGCTTTCATGTAATTTCGGCGCATCTCAGCGATAGCAGAAATCGATATTCCTTTTGGGCAGACGGCTTCACATTCGGCAAAGTTGGAGCAGTCGCCAAAACCCTCTTCTTCCATCTGTTCAACCATCGAAATAGTGCGGCGCTTTTTCTCCGGTTTACCCTGTGGCAGTCGATTCAAGTGAGCCAGCTTGGCACCGGTAAAGAGTGAGGCTGAAGAGTTCGGGCAGGCAGCAACGCACGCTCCGCATCCAATACAGGTGGCATAATCAAACGCTGTGTCGGCCGTAGCCTTTTCAATGGGGATGGAGTTGGCATCGGGAGCAGAACCCGTTTTTGTAGATACATAACCTCCGGCCTCAATAATGCGATCGAAGGCGCTACGATCTACGACCAGATCCTTGATCACGGGAAATGCTTTTGCACGGAAGGGCTCAACAACAATAGTATCCCCGTCATTATAATTGCGCATGTGCAGCTGGCATGTACAAGTCATAGCTTTCGGACCATGAGCAGTACCGTTGATCACCAGGTTACACGAGCCACAAATTCCCTCGCGGCAGTCGTAATCATATTCAACCGGCACCTCTCCTTTGGCAACAAGCTGCTCGTTCAAAACATCCAGCATCTCAAGGAAGGACATATGCTCATTTACATTGTCCAGGGTGTAATCAACAAGCTTGCCCGGCTTGTCAGGACCGTCCTGCCGCCAGACTTTTAGGTGTATGGTCATTGTATCTGCCATAATTCAATCATGTTTTACAAGAATACGGATAACGCAAAGATCTCGGATTATCGCGGTTTAATTTGTATTTATCCGCTAAATCCGTGTCAACCGTGTTCTATTTATAACTACGTTGTTTCAGTTCTACAAACTCAAATTCAAGATTTTCCTTGTGGAGTTCTTCCTCAAGCTGCCCGTTCAATCCTTTGAACTCCCAGGCTGCTACATATGAAAACTCCTCATCATTTCGGAGGGCTTCTCCTTCCTCGGTCTGGTGCTCCTCACGAAGGTGGCAGCCGGCAGACTCATCGCGATGCAGGGCATCCTCGGCCATCAGTTCACCGAGCTCAAGGAAGTCGGCAACACGACCGGCAAACTCCAGGTATTTGTTGTAATTAGCCGCTTCTCCGGGCACGCGGACATTCTGCCAGAAATCTTCTCGCAACTCGCGAATCTGCTTGATCGCCTTCTTCAATCCTTCTTCGTTACGGGCGATGCCAACCTTGTCCCACATGATCTGTCCCAGTTCGCGGTGATACTCGACGACACTCTTGTCACCTTTCACATTGAGCAATTTGTCGATGTGTCCCTGGGCATTTTGCGCTGCCTCATTGAAGGCGTCATGTTTAGTGTCAGTAGAAGCGATCTCATTATTCGCCAGGTAATTACCAATGGTGTAAGGAATAATGAAATACCCATCGGAGAGTCCCTGCATCAGGGCACTTGCCCCAAGTCGGTTGGCACCGTGATCTGAGAAGTTGGCCTCACCAGCCACAAACAGACCGGGAATGCTACTCATCAAGTTGTAATCCACCCAGAGCCCGCCCATGGTATAGTGCACAGCGGGAAAAATCCGCATCGGCACCTCATAGGGATTATCGCCCGTAATATTCTCGTACATCTCGAAGAGGTTACCATACTTCTCTTCGATCGTCTTTTTACCGTCGCGCTTTATTGCATCACGGAAATCCAGGTATACCGCACGTCCCGTAGGACCTACGCCCATGCCGTCATCACAAACAATCTTGGCGTTCCGGGAAGCCACATCGCGAGGCACCAGGTTTCCAAAACTCGGGTATTTCTCTTCCAGGTAATAGTAACGCTCGTCCTCAGGAATCTGGTTCGGTGGCCGTTCATCCCCTTTCTTTTTGGGGACCCAGACGCGTCCATCATTTCGGAGACTTTCACTCATCAGTGTCAGCTTGGACTGGTAGTCGCCGGAAACCGGGATACAGGTCGGGTGTATCTGCACGTAGCAGGGATTGGCAAAAGCTGCCCCCCGCTTGTGGCAGCGCCATGCCGCTGTTACATTTGAGTTCTTTGCATTGGTGGACAGATAGAACACATTTCCGTATCCACCGGTGGCCAGCACTACTGCATCTGCAATCCATCGCTTGATCTCACCGGAAACCAGGTCACGGGTAATAACTCCCCGGGCTTTTCCATCAATGGTCACCAAGTCCAGCATCTCCTGGCGCGGATGGTAATCAATCTTGCCTTCGTGAATCTGGCGCATCATTGCCTGGTACGCTCCCAAAAGCAACTGCTGCCCGGTTTGTCCGCGGGCATAAAAAGTCCTGGAAACCTGGGCTCCACCAAACGAACGGTTAGCCAGCAATCCGCCGTACTCACGTGCAAACGGCACACCCTGTGCCACGGCCTGGTCAATAATTTCGTTAGAGATCTGCGCCAGTCGGTAGGTATTTGATTCGCGGGACCGGTAATCGCCGCCTTTTAACGTGTCATAAAACAGGCGCCATATGCTGTCGCCATCATTCGGATAATTCTTGGCCGCGTTAATTCCCCCCTGCGCTGCAATACTGTGTGCACGACGGGCCGAATCCTGGATGCAGAAGCTGGTGACATTATATCCAAGCTCAGCTAAACTGGCTGCTGCAGACCCACCGGCCAAACCCGTACCAACAACAATCACGTTATGCTTGCGCTTATTGTTGGGAGCAACCAGTTTAATATCGTTCAGATGGTTGGACCACTTTTCCTCCAACGGTCCAGATGGAACTTTTGAATCTAAGTTCATGAAATAAACTCCATTTTTATTTGGAACACTGATGATACGGAGCCCGGCATGTCTGAGCCCCGGTCCGCCTCATCGGTGCTCTGTCAAGGTGTTAAGAGAGCGCCGGTTCCGCCTGTGAAATAGATGTAAAGCGGAATAAAGATAAAACCGACTGCCATTAAAATGGCAAAGATGATACCAACGGTGTAGATAATCCCGGAAAACTTGTTGTGCTTCATTGTCAATGAGGTGAACGCACTCCAAAACCCGTGCTTGAGATGAAAGCCAAGCAGAATCATGACAAACGTATACCCAAAAGCATACAGCGGACTTTGAAACTTTTCGATCACCAAAGACTTTAGATCACGAGCTGCTTCCCCATCAATCATGACCGTTTCTGTGGCACCAAACTTGAATGTATCGAGGTGAATAACAACGAAAACAAAAAGTACAATGCCGGTAAAAATCATACTTCTAGATGCCCAGCTTACATGGCTTGCTCCACCTTTACTGCTGTAGTCTTTGTATCCCTCCGGCCGCGATTTCCTGCGTTTCAGCCAGATGGATACGCCAAGGTATGCATGCAGGAGAAATCCTACGACAAGCACTGCTTCAATGATATACAGGATCCATCCTAAACTTTCTAAACCAAGAGTGTACTCATTGAAAGCCTGGGCATCTCCAAAAAGTGTAAGATTTCCCGCCAGGTGGCCTATAATGAAAAGGATGAGCCCAACGCCTGTGACCCCGGTTAAAATTTTCCTACCAACTTGTGATTCAAATGCTTGTAAGAATGATGGCATTACGCTATGATCGGTGATTTTTCCTCTTTAAAGTACGGATGCCCAAACGTGTTGTTTAGACCCCCTCGTTCCGAGCAGTGAAAATGAAGCGAAATAAACAAAAAGGCAAGACGAAAAAACCAAATTCAGCCCAAAAGCTTATTAAGACAAAGTCTAAATTAGTAGCAGCCTAAAAAGATAATATTGTTATGTTATTCTTTTACAATTACAAAATTAAGCAATGTATCACCTACTTCGAAACATTTTGGAATCAATACATGGCAAGGGTAATATGCGTTGACTTTTCCTTAAAACAGCATCAATTTTTCTTGTCAATTTCGATACCGGAAAGAGGATGACAACGAAGTCTCAGGGATTAGCCAACTGTAGCAGTTAATGGTCCACCGGGCAACCTGCTTATTTCAATAATTTTACACTTAGTCTTTCAAAAATTGTATACAATTAACAAGGAAGTATCCGCTTCGTATCGCGATAATGGTTCTAAATTTATCGGCTATCTTTTTCCCGCTCTAAATACCGATCTTTTCGACAAAAAGCTCGAAGTGATCAAATCCCAATACCACGACGCCACACACCACTGTTACGCATACCGGATTGATCCCACAAACATACAGGAATTTGCCCAGGATGACGGAGAACCGGGGGGAACTGCCGGACTCCCCATTTTGAATCGGCTTAAATCTGCTGAAATTGTAAATGGAGGGCTGATTGTCGTTCGCTATTACGGCGGGACCAAACTGGGGAAATCGGGGTTGATTGAAGCATATGGCTATACAGCGAAACTCAGCATTGAAAAGGCGGACCTTCAGTCTATTGTCCCAACAGTTAATATGAAGATCACTTATCCGTATAATCGCCAGAATGAGATTGATCAGCTAAAATCCACATTCAGTCTAAAAGAAATGGAGTCGGAGTACCTCGCAGATGTTACCCTGACACTTGCATGCCCAAAGTCTGATGCTCAACGGATGATAGATAAGCTGGACAGGCTGGAACACCTGGGAATTACATACGAAAATCTGGGTGAAAGCTTTGTTACCCAATAATATAATATTGAGATCCTGCTAAAAAGATGTGATACCTATTGTAGCTCTACAATTTTGTCGTTTTATCAAGTAATTATTTTAGGAGAAGAGTCAGAATCATTTCGCGTTAGCAAATATACCGAGAAACACACTACCAAAAAAAGTATGGATTTTTCAATAATTATATCAAAATCTAATTGATCTTTATTTTTCCAAACCGTGTAGAAGATATCTACTACAAAGTATACTGATATAATTAGAATCCTGATCATTAATTTTCGCATAATAGAATTATATTCTAACATGATCTGAATGCTTCTCTGCACTAGAAGTGCGGGGTTATACCCTACTCTGGGACCGATAAAATAGGAGTTAGTCTTATAAAAAATAAGGCTAACTCTATTAAACAGGGCACTTAATCTCTTAATCCATGTTTTCTAATTAATGATGCCCTTTCGTCTGGTGACATTTGTATACGTTTGCTATGAATATCCCATGCACCTGCTAACCATGCAGCCACCTCGGTTATAAACCCGCCACCATTCCATTTTTTCAATTCGTTTAAATTCAGCTCTTTAATTTTTTTATAATTTAAATTCGTATTGGCACGATTATTAGTTGAATTGATAAAATATATCCCTCTTTTCTCTTAATTTATTAAACATTTCTTGCCCATTCTTGACCATTTTTATAAGCTTCCTTAAGATTATCACCGCCTGATTCCCATATATCATTAATCTCATTATATGCAATCCCTATTCCAACAGGAATCCACCATGGTACACCCCCGGATACTTTTTTTAATGATTTGTTTTTTAACTTTTTTACTCCGTATTGTGAATATTCGAAATATTTCATGACTTTAAATTAGTTTATTGAAAATAAGTATATGTCAATGAGGTATCTGAAGTCTCTTAAATTAAACTGAACAAATAAATACAGTGAGACTAAAAATATAGTTGAACTTAAACTGACCATGAAGATATCAAAATAATACCTTGAAAAGGTTCGAAATTTATCGGCTATCTTTCACTTGAGCCATATGGGCACACCGTACAACTTTGCATTTACTAATGCTGATCTGCAGGCAATTGCCCCCACGATCAATGTCAGGATAACCTAACCCTACAATAGGCAGAATGAGCTTAATCAGATTAAATCCACATTCAATCTCAGGGAACTCGAGTCGGAATATCTTTATGTAACCCTGACACTTGCTTGTCCAAAGCCGAGAAACCAGCACATGCTGGATCAATTGGAAAGGCTGGAGCATTGGGTATTGCATATAAAAAACTGGGGGATCGTCGCCGAGTAATAAAATTGGTCACCGCCCTTTTACCCAATCGTGGTAATATTATTAAATAGTTGCTTCCCAAATTGAAGCTGAAACTCTGGTGAGGGCTGCTTACTTTAGCCGTGTCAATGACAGGAATTATCTTATGAAAATTTATACTAAAAAAGGTGATCAAGGTGACACTTCCCTGTTTGGGGGCGACCGCGTCTCAAAGTCATCTGAGAGAATTGAGGCGTATGGCACGGTGGATGAGCTAAACTCCTGGCTGGGCCTGGCGTTGAGCTTTGGGCTTTCCGAGCGAGGAACAGAAATCATGACAACAGTCCAGGAGCATCTTTTTATTTTAGGAGCCGACCTGGCTACCCCATCTTCTGAACGCACTCGGATCGAACGAATAGGAGAAGACCAGGTAAAATCCCTTGAACATGCGATCGACCGGATGGAAGAAGAGCTACCCGAACTTAAAAATTTTATCCTGCCCGGGGGTTCAAAATCCGGAGCCCATCTGCATGTGGCCCGCACCATCTGCAGGAGAGCGGAACGCGCAGTAGTGCGATGTGGAATGGATGAAGAAATTTCTGAATTTGCTATCAAATATTTAAATCGTCTCTCTGACCTGCTTTTTGTAGTGGCACGTTTTGAAAATCACCGTGACGGGAACCATGAGACAAGGTGGAAACCTGAGAGAAACGACAAAAAATAATTATTACTACTGCAATTATAATCAATGAGTTTTGAGTAAAGTGATCTCTACGCTCAAAACTCATAACTTATGAATCAAGAAAAATAACATGGCCTTAATGATTTCTGTCTCGGGTATCCGGGGCGTTTTTGGAACAGACTTAACACCAGAAAATCTTGCTCGTTTTACCGCCGCCTATGGCACATGGATCGACCGTGGAACCGTAGTAGTGGGACGTGACACGCGGGTTACCGGGCAAATTTGTGAAGATATTGTTGTTTCCACCCTGCAATCTGTGGGTTGTGATGTCGTCAAAGTCGGTGTAGTGCCCACCCCCACCGTAGCGATGTCTGTTTTGGAACAGGATGCCGATGGCGCCATTATCCTTTCTGCCAGCCACAATCCCGCCGAATGGAACGCCCTGAAATTGCTGAATGAAAAGAGTGAATTCCTGGACTCAGAACAGGGACAAGCAGTTATTTATATATCAGAAAAACACGAATTCAATTACCAGCAATACAATGCGATCGGCTCGGTATTCACTGACAAGCATGCCATCGACAAGCATATCGAACGTATCCTGGAACTGCCTTATATCGATTCAGACAAAATCTCACAGGCCGGATTTTCAGTTGCAATTGATCCAGTGAATGGAACCGGTGGAATAGCACTTCCGCCGCTGCTGGAGGCACTCGGCGTGCAGACCATCCATAAAATAAATGAAGCTCCCACCGGCATTTTTGCCCACAATCCCGAGCCGCTGCCCGAGCACATGCAGGACATTTGTGCCCTGGTTCGAAATAAATCCTGCGATCTTGGAATTGTCACGGATCCCGATGCCGACCGCCTGGCACTGGTCACCAATACCGGCGAACTTTTCGGCGAAGAGAATACGCAAGCCGCTGCTTTCGATTTTATCCTGAACCAACGGAAAGGAAACGTGGCGACCAACCTCTCATCCTCCCGGGTAGCTGATGATATTGCAAAAAAGTATGGTCAGACCTGCTACCGGTCATCTGTGGGGGAGATCAACGTTGTCAAGAAGATGCAGGAAGTTGATGCCGTAATCGGCGGAGAAGGAAATGGTGGTGTTATCAATCCTGACCTGCATTATGGACGCGATGCGCTGGTTGGTGTAGCCATGGTGCTACAGATGCTGGCCGAACGGGATATAACGCTGGCCGAATATCACGCAAGCCTGCCAAACTATCATATCAGCAAGAAAAAACTGCAGCTGGACGGCATTGACGGAGACCAGGTGCTTGAAAATGCCAAAAAGCTATATGCCGACCACGACCTCATTACGATTGACGGGGTAAAAATTCATTTTGATGAGGGCTGGGTACACCTGAGAAAGTCAAATACAGAACCGATCATCCGTGTATATTCTGAAGCAGCAACGCACAAATTGGCTGATGAACTCGGAGAACGGGTTAAAAATGAAGTGCTGAAATAAGCATATGTGCGTCGCACTTCCAAAGTGCGACGCACATATTTAAATTTCGATCTGAATAGTACTTTTTTATTTTAGATTCATTATTTGTTTCAATTATAATTTTTCGTCTCAACCTAATTTTATATGATAGTATCAATGACCGGCTTTGGACGGGGTGAAGCCTCGTCTGACGGAATTGCACTTACTGCTGAAATACGGGCGGTTAACAGCCGATACCTGGACCTTTCCATCCGGATGCCCCAAGAGATTCAGGAGAGAGAACTCGATTTAAAAGAAATAGTCCAGGAAAAAATTAATCGCGGCAAGTTGAATATAAACATCCGGCTTAACCAGGTGAAGACCGGTGAACCGGAGGTCACATTCAGTGAAGAGCTGGTCAAAGGCTACAAAAAGCTGTTGGAAGATCTCCGTGCGGCGGCAAACATAGACCAGCCGGTAACCCTGCGAAACCTGATGACGTTTAATGATATTTTTGTGAGTCGCGAGCAGGACGAAGAAACCCTTGAAACAATATGGGAGCTCTCCAAAGAAGCAGTCAATGCAGCTATAGAACAGCTTAACCAGATGCGCCGCCAAGAGGGCAAGCAATTGGAAAACGATCTGCATCAGCGCATAACAAACATTGATGAACTGCTGGAAAAGATATCCGTGCTCACCAAAGATCGTGCAGAAGAGGCGCGTGAAAAGCTCACTGAACGCCTGCAAAACCTGATCAGTGATGAGTCTTTGGATCCCGAGCGCCTGGAGATGGAGGTGGCAATACTGGCTGACAAAATGGATATCACAGAAGAAGTTGTCCGCCTGCAGTCACATATCAAATTCTTCCGGGAGGCCCTGGAGCAGGATGAGTCGGTGGGACGTCGACTCAACTTCCTTTCCCAGGAGATCAACCGCGAAATTAATACCATCGGTTCGAAAGCCAACAGTTCTGAAATCTCCAAACACGTGGTTCACGCCAAAGAGAACCTGGAGCAGATCCGGGAACAGGTGCAGAATATTGAATGATGTGGATAGAACACGGATGAGACTGATTGAGCAGATCTACGCTGATTTCTTTTGGACCTGAAGTAGTTCTTTACACTTTATAAGTAACTAAACTCGACTGGATATATAGCGCAAAACGTATCTATTTCAAAAAAATACTCCACTATCTTCAAACCTGATGTCCTCTCAAAAAAACAAAAAAGGCAAAGTTATAATCATAGTGGCGCCGAGTGGTTCCGGCAAAACCACGATCGCCAACATGTTGCTCGAAGATATTGACCGCGTTAAATTTTCCACCTCTGCAACCACAAGATCTCCGCGCGAAGGTGAGAAGAATGGTCGGGAATACTTTTTTCTTACTGATGAGGAGTTCTACGAAAAAATACAGAAAAAGGAGTTTCTGGAATGGGAGCACTATGGCAAAAACCGATATGGCACCCTGCGTTCTGAAGTTGATAAACTTGTGGAATCTGGGTATTTTCCTCTGCTTGATATTGAAGTGAAGGGAGCACTGAATGTGAAACAGATGTACGGCTCCGATTGTATTGCGATCTTTATCAAGCCACCATCGATGGAAGAACTCAAGCGGCGGCTTCTCAACCGGGAGTCTGAAACCGAACAGCAGGTGCAAGTCCGGTTGGAGGAAGCCCGAAAAGAATTGCAATACGCTGATGAGTTCGACTACGTTGTAGTTAATGATGACCTGGAAGAAGCATACAGCCAAGTCAAACAAATTGTCACCAATTTTATTAGTTAAAAGCAGCTTTTATGTCTATAGAAACGTTAGATATTGAGAAACTCAACAAGGACACGGGCAATCAGTATGAACTGATTGTGATTATGTCCAAGCGATCGCGTCAACTTGCAGCCCAGGAAAAACTTCAGCTGGATGAAAAGCTGAAATATTTTGAGGGCTTTGAAGATGACGATGAGTTCTCTTTCAATGAAGAGCAGGAAAACATCTCTAAAGAGTTTGAAAAACTGCCACATGCCACACAGCGCGCCGTGAAGGAGATGAAGCGCGGCGAAATCTATTTCCGTTATCCTCAAGACGAGGACTAACGTATGCTTTCCGGTAAGCGCATTATTTTAGGCGTAACCGGTGGGATAGCAGCCTACAAGGCTGCTTTTCTTTTGCGTGAATTTCAGAAAGCCGGTGCTGAGGTACGCGTTACCATGACCCCCTCGGCCACGCGTTTTGTGGGAACCGAGACGTTTGCCTCCCTTTCCAGGCACGATGTCGCCGTGGAAGTGTTCCCCGAAAGTTCCTCTGCCGATGCGTGGACTCGGCATATTGAATGGGGCGAATGGGCTGACCTTTTTGTGATTGCCCCCTGCACGGCAAACACGCTTGGAAAAATTGTGCATGGGTTTTCGGATAACATGCTCACCTCTACGGTACTGGCTGCCCGCTGCCCGATCCTGATCTGTCCTACCATGGACGGCGGAATGTATCAAGCTCCCGCTACACAGCAGAATCTACAAAAAGTTGCAGAGTTCGGATATCACATTTTGGAACCGGAAGAGGGCTACCTGGCCAGTGGACTTGAGGGCAAAGGCCGCCTGCCGGGACCGCAGACTATCCTCAAAAAGGCCGAAACATTAATCGTTTCTAAAAAAAAAGAGGATAAGCTGTTAAGCGGCAAGTCCGTGCTCGTAACGGCGGGTCCCACCAGGGAGCATATTGACCCGGTCCGGTTCATATCAAATCCAAGTACCGGAAAGATGGGCTTTGCCATGGCGGAGGCGGCACAACGGCTTGGAGCGGATGTTACGCTCATTCACGGTCCCGTTCAGCTTGTTCCTCCCTCGGGCGTGGAAACCATTGAAATTGAAACCGCTGAACAGCTATATGAAAAAGTTCGGGAATACGCAACGGCTGATGTGGTTATTATGTCGGCCGCGGTATCTGATTTTGCCCCAACCGATTATCACCATCAGAAAGTAAAAAAGGATAACGCATCTTCTGAGATCAAGCTAAAATCCACTCCAGACATCCTTTCCTGGCTGGGAGGACAACGGCGCAACGGCCAGGTTCTGATCGGGTTTGCAATGGAAACGGAAAATCTTGTGGAAAATGCTACGCGTAAACTCAACGAGAAGAATATAGACTGGATAGTTGCAAACTCTCTATCTGAGAACGATTCCGGTTTCGGCGTGGATACCAATACGGTTTTGTTATTGGGAAATGGTGAAAAGCAGGAGATCAGCGGCTCAAAAAGAGAAGTAGCACGGATACTGCTAGACAAAATATTTGCTCACTGATCAAATATTGCTACTGGAAATCTAGACAAAATAGTTGCTCCCCGCGCCCGTTTTTGCTTTTTTCTTAAACACCATTTCAAAACAAGCCCCCTCTCCATTTCGTGTTTCAATCTTTGCATCCAGCTGTTTCACCAACTGTTTTACTAATGTCAGGCCAAGGGAGTGGCTATAAATATCGGGGTTTTTGTCGGGCAAACCGCGGCCATTATCTTTAACCTCCACTTTAATATTGCCCGCCTCCTCTTTCATTTTCACCGTCACTTTGCCTTTTTGGGCTCCCTCAAAACCATGTTCAACGGCATTGGTTACCAGTTCATTAATTACCAATGCACATGGAATGGCTTGGTTTATATTAAGTCGGATATCATCGGCATCTACCTCAGTTTCAATCTGTTTGGAACTGATGTTTAGCGTATCAATTATGCTGACAACCAGCTCCTCTATGTAATCCTCAAATTGCAGATTCGCAAAATCATTGGTTTGATATAGCTTTTCATGAATCATTGCGATAGATTTAATACGCAGCTGGCTTTCCATAAACGCATTACGAATTTTTTCATCCTGCCAGTCCATGCCCTCCAGTTCAAGCAACCCGGAAACAATGGCCAGGTTGTTTTTAACACGATGATGAATTTCAGCCAAAAGAACTTC
Source organism: Aliifodinibius sp. S!AR15-10 (assembly GCF_031569985.1). NCBI lineage: Bacteria > Pseudomonadati > Balneolota > Balneolia > Balneolales > Balneolaceae > Fodinibius > Aliifodinibius sp. S!AR15-10. Next base: position 103,420 of record NZ_JAMQKA010000014.1, read on the forward strand.
CTTTTCGTGCAATGACTCCTTGAGCTGGCTCTCCGTCATTTTAAGCCTGGTGACATCCACATAAATACCAAACACGGCATCGACACTTCCGTTAATAATTACCGGCAGTGCCCCGACAAGCACATCAATTTTTTCCCCGTCTTTATTAATCCGCTGGTCTTCGTAATATTTTTGCCGGCCGGAAAATGCATTTTTATATAAAGAGGGGATTTCGTTATATCTCTCCTCCGGCAATAAGATGCGTAACAGTTCTTCACCCAAAAGCTCCTCCTTTTGATATCCAAACAGGTTCATAAAACTTTCATTCACCCGTTGGATTTTTCTCTTTTTATCAATCATTACCATAGCCACCGGTGACTGCAAAAACAGGTTCTGAAACAACGTCCTGTTGCGCTCTAACTGCTTTTGCGACTTCACCTGTTTGGTAACAACCTGCACAATACCCGATATTCTCACCATTTCACCATCACTATTGAATTCACTTTGGGCACGACAGTCGATGTAAATCAGCTCATCTCCCTCATTTAATATTCTGAGCTGATAGTCAACAGGCTGGGTACTTTGCTCGACACTTCTCATAACTTGTTCGAGCCTGGTACAATCTTCGGGATGTACCAGGTTATAAAAAGCATCGAATGTTGCCCCAAACGCCTCTTTCTCTACTCCCAACAATTCGTACATAATATCCGACCAGATTACCCTGTTATCTTTGACCTCATAACTCCACCAGCCACACTTTGCCAATTGCTGGGCCCTTTCAAGACGTTGTTGTTCCTGCTCAAGTTTTCGCTGATAATCCTTCTCTTCACTGATATCCTCAAGAAAAGTAAGGACAGACTGTAAAGAACCATCATCCGGATCTCTCAAAACGGAGGTATGGAACTTTATGTCTAACCTTTTGCCATCACGGTTTTTAACAATGGTTTCAAAGTAGTCAGATTTGTATTCTCCTGATGTAAGGGCTTTCATCCTATTCAATACATTTCCTCTTTCCTCCTCAACTATAAATCCTGTTTCCAGAGGATTTTTACCAACCATTTCTTCAGCTTTGAATCCAGATAGTTCTTCGGCCCGGGGGGGCCAACGGACGATCTCAAAATTGCTGTTAAATTTGATCAACGCCAACGGGTTGGTCTCGATATGCTTGGCCAACTCCTGGCAAGTCTCATTGTAGTCTTGTTTTAGATCAACCAATTCTGTGACATCAAAAATGTGGGCTACGCGCTTCTGGCCTTGCTCATCTGGCAAGGGTTGCGTTGTGATCTTGGCATAAAACAGCTCCCCCTCTTTCGTCTTATGACGGTGCGTACCGATTACCTGGGGATTCGTTCCCGATGAGAGCGTTTTGAACGTTTTCCTGAACTCTGGTATATCCTCAGGTGGACGAATATCCTTTATGGTAAGATTGCCGAATTCTTCTTTTGAATATCCATACTTTTCAACAGCGCTCTGGTTGACTTCCGTGATACGGAGTGTTTCCATATCAAAAATCAACATCGGATTGGGATTTTCATGGAACAGCAAGCTTGAACTTGGCATATGAACTCCTGATACGGATCTACCCCTCAGCCAGATTATCTAGTTTTATTATTGGCATTAAGGAAAAATCCTGATTAAAGCTAGCCAATGATAAACTACTATATGAAAAAAAGTTGAATATTGCTTCTAACCAGATATTTTACCTAAGCATATTCTTAAAATGATTTTTCCTGTAGGATCATTCACTTAGGTATTAACACGGTTATAACCCAGTTTAAATACCCGATTGATAAAGCTCTCTAACTACAAATTATTTAAAATAGTGACTGCTTGAACCTGAAGCATTCTCCTTTTCAAAAATTAATTCAAATGTAGTACCATCGTTATTGTGAATGTTCAGCTCACCATTAACCTGCTTTGTCAACTGGTCAATCAAGGTCATTCCCATATAAACCTTTCGCAGTTCTTCAAAGTTGTCGGGCAGCCCCACCCCATCGTCTTTCACAATCACGTGGACCGTCTCCTCGTCTCTCCAAATCCGGACCATTAGCTCCCCACTTTTTCTTCCCTCAAAAGCATATTTAAAAGCGTTCGAGACAAACTCATTCAAAATAAGCGCACAAGGTATGGCTTGGTTAATATTCAGATTAATATCCTGAATATTCAGATCTATTTTTATATCCTTCTCTGTAGTTGCCATCGCCTCATTGTTGAAACCAATGAGCTTTTCGATGTAACTGCTCAGTTGAAGGTGGGCAAAATTTTCTGTCTTGTAGAGTGTTTCATGTACCAGCGCCATCGTTTTAATCCGCAGCAGACTGTCTCCCAGCAAGCCTGAAAGTTTATCCTCTTGTTCATTAAAAGCCTGTAATTCGAGAAGAGCTGAAATCACCGCCAGGTTATTTTTTACGCGGTGGTGAATCTCCTTAAGCAGGATCTCCTTTTCTTTAAGTGAGTTTTCGAGCTTACGCTGAATATTTTTCTGATCCGAAATGTCAATATAAATTCCAAATCCCGCCAGTGGCTGCCCGTCAAGGTACACCGGTATAGCCCCCAGTAGCACATCAATTTTTTGACCATCCTTCGTAATGCGGGTGAACTCTTTAATGAAATCCTTGTTCAGAAACTCTTTTCCCGGCATTTTGGGGGCGGTTTCGTACTCTCCCTCTGGTACGATAAATGGATCAATATCTTTGAATTTTATCTCATTTTCGGAGTAACCGAAAAGATCTTCAAAATTACTATTCACCATCTGCACTTTATTTTTTTCATCTACCATCAGCATCGCCACAGGGGCACGTAAAAACAAATTTCTAAATAGCTCTTCACTCCTTTTCAGGGCTTTTTCTGCCTTTTTTTGTTTGGTGATATCGCGCACGATTCCCTGTATATATATACCATCCTCTAACACCAGTTTATTCAGGGTCACTTCCGTGTCGATAAGTTTGCCCTTTTTCGTCAGGTGTTTCCACTCAAAATGCTGGGGGGTTCCATTTAGCACCTTGCGAATAAGTTGTTGCCCCCTTGTGCTCGAACTGTGCCCAGAAGGTTGTGTTTCCGGTGAAAAGGTAAATGGCGTTTCCCCAATGATATCTTCATGCAGGCACTCAAAAATCTCTTCCATTTTGCCGTTACAATCGATAATCTCCCTGCCCTCCAAAATCACGATACCGTCGGTGGCACGCTCGAACAACCGCCGGTATTTTCTCTCACTTAACTCGAGTTCTTCACGAGCACAAATACGCTCCAGGATCGGCCCCAGTTGACTCGAAATGGTTTCCGCCAGCTCCAACACTTGCGGTACCTCAGGCAGCGACTCGTCATTAAAAAATTCGATCAGGACCGAAAGCTCACCCCGGGCTTTCACAGGAAACGCAAAACAGGTTTTAACGTTCAAATCTAGATCAAACGCGTTGCGCATAAATCCCTTCCTGGTATCAATATCTTTCATCCAAAGCGGTCGACCCTGCCGGAGAACCTCCCCAAGAAATCCCTTGCCCAATACAAAGTCCGTTTTCCTGGAACGCTCAATAATAGTCGGATACCTGTCGGGATGTTCCAGGTGCCATATGTCAGAACTTTCAAACTTATTTTCTGTTCCCCGCTTGTACACGTGCCCCACCGGCCACCCGATGAAGTCACATATCTTGCCAATAGCAACCTGGAGCGCCTCATCATAATTGTCCAGATTACCAACCGAGTACGAAAGGTTATTCACAAAATGGATCATCTCATTCTGTCGCCACAGTCTCCGCTCTACCCGCTTGGTCTCTGTAATATCCTCTACAAAAGTGAGCAGAGTTTGAGGCCGTCCCCCCTTGTCCTGCAAAACCGAGGTATGAATTCGAATATCTATTATTCTTCCATCCTTATTCTGAATCACCGTTTCCAACTGCCCGGAGGTTCCTTCCGTGGTTATCCCCTCGAACCCTCCATTCAAAAACTCCTTGATATCGCTTGGAAAAAGATCCAGTTTAAACAAAGATTTCCCCAGCATATCCTCTCTGCGATATCCAGAAATCTCTTCTGCCTTCCGGGACCATTCGGTAACCCTCAGTTTACTGTCCCACGTGATCATGGCAAGTGGGTTTTCTTTTACCAGGTCAAGCTCACGGTAGGCCTGTTCGGCTTCCAGGCGTGCATCCACCTCTTCTGATATATCCATAACAGCCACCAGGCGGGAATTGTAACTCTCATATGGATAAAAATGCGACATCACCTGGACATAAAAAATATCTCCGCTTTTCTCTTTATGCTGGATAATCCTTGATTTGTTGATTCCTGAATCAAGGTTATTCAATACCTGGTGCAACTTTTTGACACTCTCACTAGTGTGGATATCCTCCAGTGTCATCTGCTGAAACTCCTCCGCACTATAGCCATATTGTTCTATGGCTGCAGTATTCGCATCAAGTATGTTCAGGGAATCCAGATCATAGACCAACATAGGTATTGGATTCCGCTTGAAAAGCAGATGCTCGTTTTCCATCTGATTACGTTAATTCTTAACTATTCTATTAGGTTAACATGACGCCCAACCACTCAGATAATTTTAACGGAGCTCCTTAAATCAATACTCCCATTTGTAGGTCCTGTGTGTTTTGTGGTGCTCGCAGCCCAATGCTTCCAGGCTTCGTTGCATCAACCAGTTTTTTTCGCTTACCCAGGCGCCCTCCAGGTACTCAATAGACGGGGCTGCTTCCCTGGTGAATTGTATTCCGCGGGTAAATGTGAGTGCCTCAAGCCCCATTTTCCTGAATTTCGGACGCGTCCCAAATACCAGCGTCCGTAAGTGTTTTGCCCTGCGCTTGAACCACAGCAACTTTGGATAATGCCACCATCGCAGCCGTCCGCCCGTTTCATTTGAAACTTCATTCAAATCGGGCACACACACAATGAAGGAAGCGGGTTCACCATCTACAAAAGCCAACAGCACGCTTTCCGGTATTATTACCGGCTTCAGCTTTTCCACCAGGCGGTTGACCGTTTCCTCGGTCAGTTCCGTAAATTCCTGTTCACGCTCATGAATTTCCTGGTTGCTCCAGGCATCGTTGTAAATCTGCCGGATATACTGTGCATCCCGGTAAATATTACTCATATCAATCGGGCGCAGTTCCACACCAGGCTTACTTTCAATACGATCGGTAATCTTTACCATGCGGTCCGGTACAGGCTTGTCAAAATACCGGATATAGCTCCAGTGATCGTCCAGTTTTTCAGCTCCCGTCTGTTCCAGCAATTCTTGGTAATAAGGCGGATGATACCACATGCCATAGATATTGGGATGCTCAAAATTTTCCACCAACAGTCCCCAGTACGTATCATTTTCTCCAAAATTAATCGGACCGCGCATGGCACCATAGCCCCGTTTTCGATGCCAGTCTTGGGCAAAGCTTATAATAGACTCGGCCAACTCTGGATTGTTCTCCATCTCAATGAAGCCAATCCCGCCCATTTGGGGTTCTAGCACCTGGTCTCGCTCAGGAGTATTCATAACGGCAAAGCGCCCGACCACCCGGGAGTTTTCCGTCACCAGGTACCGTTCGCATTCGCCGGTCTTAAAAAAATCGTTTTTTTGTGAATCAAAGATATTCTCAATTTCAAACCGAAATGGAGGGGCCCAGTAGGTATTGTCTTTGTAGATTCTGAACGGTAGCTCATGGAAAGCATCGATATGACGATCCGTTTCTACCTTGGTAAAACTTAATGCCATAGTGAGTGAGCACGTTACATTTTTTTCAGATGGACGGCAATGTAAGGCACTGCTTGCTTTTCTCAAATTTGATTTCCTAAATACGTAGATTTAGAGCTATAGAACACCTATTATTGACATCGTTAAAAAAATTATGTTGTCTTGAGTCATCTTTCTGGCGGGAATACCAAAAAACGGCTAATAGCCCTGTTACTGTTTATATCATGTACTATCAGTGCCTTGATACTGGTGTATTCCGAAGATACGCAGAGCAATGAACTCCAGACTTTCGCACAGGCTGACTCTCTTATCGTACACACGCTGCAAAACTTTAATGTGAATCGTAATCAAATTCGGGTTCGAAGTATCGAGGTCGATTCCACTCTGACCCGCAAAAAGTTTACTGTTGACGTACCCCCCCGCTTTTCAAAAACGCTGCTGCACGCCGAATTAAACCGTACGTTTCATCCTCTTTCAGTACGAACGCCAGCAAGAATTTCATTACCGGAGGAACATATGGTGATTCAATTCGTTCATATGGGCACTGTTATCCGCACATTATCGTTACAGACCGATGAAGACCTGGTTCTGGAGCGAGACATTGCCAGTATTATCGTTGCATTTGAAGAGACACCGTCACCATCAATGATTGAATCTGTTATTCGGTTCGGGGAACCGATCCCCATCGCCCTGCGTGTTTCCAATTCCGAGGAAGTGAGAGAGCGGATCCAGAATATCAACCAGGATTATCCCTATATTTGTTACTGGATTGAGCCTACAAAAAGTGCCGATGAATCACGAAACACACTTCCCCCGCTTTCTTTGCTCGAACATGTCCCACAAAACACGCCGATACTCAACTTCAGGAATGTGTCATTTCTATCTTCAAAAACTGCAAAACCCATCACCAAGACTGCATCGGAGAAAAATATTACTTTTATAGATGTGAATGATGCCTTGGTCCTGGACTCCAATCTAGGGGAAACCTTTTTTAAACAGGAACTGGACAAATTTGCAGCCCGGGCCCGGCAGCAAGAACACCCGGTGGCCATTGTGATGGCTGATGACGAATCCCTTGAGTGGGTCAGGGAGAAGCTGGCAACGTTCAAAAAAAGCGGATTATACCTGATACATCCCCCGCAAATCAATTTTTGATACCAATATGCTCGACCAATTTAACAGCGACAAGTGGTTCAAAAAATTCAAGCTCGAAGCGTTTCCCGAGCCAGAGTATATCGAGCTCAAACACCCGGTACTGCTTTGCCATGGATATGGAGCATTCGCCTCCCTTGTCAAGCCCTCGCCACTCAATGACATCGCCATGTTTATGCGATCGCACGGGGTGCTGGCCTTTGCTCCCAACATCGTTCCGTACGCCAAAATCGAGATCCGTTCGCAGGAGTGGAAAACCCTGATTCAACAGCTTTCTGAACGGTATGATATCGCCAAATTCAATGTCATAGCCCACAGCATGGGGGGGCTTGATATCCGTTATGCGCTCTCCAAGCTAGAGCTCGAACGGTATGTCGCTTCCTTCACCACCATCGCCACTCCGCACCACGGGACCAGCCTGGCAGAACTGGCTCTCAGGGCGCCCGATGCTATCCAGGGCAAACTGGGGGATTTCTTTGACTGGATGGGCGACCGCGTGTATCCCAAAACAAAAAGTGACGCCATAGGCTCAGTAAAACAGCTGACCCGCTCATATGTACGGGAGCGGTTCAATAACGAAATCCGGAACCTCGAGTCGATTCCCTACTACTCGTTCAGTGCAGCTGTGGGAAAAGGCACAAGCGCGCCGATTGAAACTATGATTCGATTTCAAAACAATCACATTTTTGAGGAGGAAGGAATCAACGACGGCCTGGTTTCGGCTGAAAGTGCAGAATGGGGCGAGCATATCAAAACCGTTTCCATCTCCCATCTGGAGCAGATGAGCCTGCGAACAGACAAAAGCCGCATCCCGAAAGTCAAGTCATTCTGGCTGGATGTACTCAAAACACTCAAGAAACGAGGGTATTAACGGAATCAGTTTTACAGTGACCAGTGTGTCAGTGTATCAGTTTACAGATTGTAACAGTGCTTTCCGGCAGATTCTGAATGATTACATAAGCTCTTCTCTTTTGCTGAACTCAGTTTTGTAAATAATGTCTGTAAACTGAATTCTGAAACACTGTAAAACTGTACAACTGGAAATCGCCTACAGTTCTACATCTTCTTTATTTTTGAGTAGCGTATAGGCGGTCATATCGTATTGGATCGGCGTAAGCGAAGCATACCCCTTCTCCAGCACGCTCAGATCCATGTCATCGCCCTCATCCAGAAGCTGCATACGGCCGGTCATCCAGTAGTAGTTTCGATTGTTGGGATCCACGCGACCCTCAAACTCTTCCACATATCGGCTGTTGGCCATGCGGGCCCACTTGATGCCTTTCAACGGACCGGAAGGCGCGTTAAGATTCAGCGTAACTCCTTTGGGAAGCCCTTCACTTAATATCCAGCCGATCACGCGTCGGGCTGCATCTTTTGCCCCGCTCAGATCGGCATCCTCATCATAATCGGTGCAGCTTACAGCCAATGAAGGATATCCCAAAATGGTGCCCTCGGTAGCAGCACTGACAGTACCGGAATACAGAATGTTGATGCCTGCATTGCTGCCGTGATTGATGCCACTGACCACCAAGTCCGGCTTGCGCTCCAGCAGCTGGTCATGGGCCAGCTTCACAGAATCTGCCGGGGTACCCGATACCGCCTGCCCGTTAAACCGGTGATCGATCTGGAAGGCCCGGCTCCTGAGCGGCGTGCTAACGGTTACGGCATGTCCCACCGCACTCTGCTGCCGGTCGGGGGCAATAATGGCAACATCCCCGAACTCATCGGCCACTTCCGCAAGGGCTCGAATCCCGGGGGCAAAAATTCCATCGTCATTACAAACTAAAATGAGGGGTTTATCGCTGCTCATAAAATCTCTTCAATTGAAATAAAATTACCATCGCTAACTCCAAAGCGGAGTAGTCATCCAACTTAAAACAACTTCAACATTTCAACGATTCAACGTCTCAACAACATCCAATCATTCATACTGTTCATCTTCGTTGGGGAAGTCTCCCTGTTTGATGTCCTTTATGTATGCACCTACTGAATCGGTTATTGTGGTATGGAGATCGGCATAACGCCGCAAGAAACGGGGTTTAAACTCTTTATTAAGCCCGAGCATATCGTGCAAAACCAGTACCTGTCCGTCACAGGCAGCACCCGCCCCAATTCCGATGGTGGGGATGGAAAGTTCTCCTGTTACTTTTGCAGCAAGCGTTGCAGGAATTTTTTCGAGTACAATAGAAAAGCAGCCGGCCTCCTCCAGGCGCCTGGCGTCTTCTAATAGTTCTTCTGCTTCTAACTCTTCCTTGGCACGGACCTTATAGGTTCCGAACTTATAGATGCTCTGTGGAGTAAGTCCCAAATGACCCATAACAGGAATGCCCGCATCCACAATTTTTTTCACTGTATCAATGATCGGCTTGCCACCCTCCAGTTTTACGCCGTGGGCCCCGGCTTCCTTCATCATGCGTCCCGCACTTATTAGTGCCTCTTTGGGCGTTACCTGGTAGCTCATAAACGGCAGATCGGCAATGATGAGTGATCGCTCCACTCCCCGCACTACGCATGAGGTATGATATATCATATGCTCCAGCGTCATCGGCACAGTGGTGTCATGGCCGGCCATAACGTTACTGGCTGAATCCCCCACCAGTATCACGTCGATACCCGCCTGGTCGACAATACGCGCCATCGTATAGTCATAGGCGGTAAGCATGCTTATTTTTTCGCCCTCACGTTTCATGTTCACTACCGTCTGGGTCGTGACTTTTGCCGGGCGGCTATCCTTTTTCTGCGTACTCATGAGTCCTCTCGTGGTACTATCGCTGCTGAAGCTTCCAATTCACAAACTACATCCCCGTTAACCGTGGAAAGCCCATCCATCGTCACAAAATTGCGCCGCTGATTCTTCAGGGTCACTTCCATCTTAATCTGGTCGCCGGGCTCCACCGATTTCCGGAATTTTGCTTTGTTTATCCCCGTAAATACAACCAGGTTCTTTTCCGGTTCTTCCACTTGGTTTTTCATAAGCATAATACCGCCGCTTTGCGCCAAGGCTTCTACCTGTAAAACACCCGGCATGATAGGTGCGCCAGGAAAGTGGCCGTTAAAAAACTCCTCATTGACTGTCACATTCTTGAGGGTAACAATACGTTTTTCTTCCAGTTCAAGCACCCGGTCTACCAGCAGGAAGGGGAATCGATGCGGTATATATTTTTTAATTTCTTCAACTTTCATTTCTGCCATAAACGGTCATTATTTCTTGCGATTACTGCGTGGGGCGTAATATAGTGGATTTATTGTACCGTACCCACATAGATATAAGCGATTCCGGCGGTCAATTTATTTGAGGTTCGTTCTGCAAATGAGCCCGCCTCATCCATCAGTGCCAGGAAGTGCTCCCCGGCCGGAAATTTTGCACTTGTCTTTGGCAGGTAGGTATAGGCTTCCCTGTTGCCGCTTATCCAACCGCCAACGGCCGGCATAATGTACTGGCTGTAGAGCTCATAGGGAAATTTCATAAGGCCTTTGGGTTGGCCAAACTCCAATACCACGATTTTTCCGCCGGGCCTCACCACACGGGCCATCTCTTTGAGAGCGGTGACAGGCTCATCCACATTACGAATGCCAAAGGCGATACTGCAGATATCGAACCTATCCTCCTCGTAGGGCAGATTCATTGCATCGGCGACCTCAAAATCGACTTCCAGATTCTCGTTTTTCGCTTTATCAGGAGCATATTCAATCATCTCCTTGCAAAAATCGGTACCCAGAACATATCCGTCATTGCCCACTTTACGCTTGAATTCTATCGCCAAATCACCGGTGCCTGTAGCACAATCCAAGACCTTGTCCCCCAAATCAGCCCCGCTCAATCGCACGGTTTCTGTGCGCCAGGCATGATGCACGCCAAAAGACAGAATGGAGTTTATACGGTCATAATCATCTGCTATGTCGGCGAACATCCGCCGGACTTTTTCACTCATCTATTTACTTGTGATTTCGTTAAGATTAATATTGAACAGTCAGTTCCACAGGGAGTTCTGAAAAAAATAGCCCTTCAGCCCCATTCCCTTCTTTCAAAGATATAAACTCACATTGGACTTTAAGAATCAACTTTTTTGGGCAAGGATTCCTGCAGATGATCTGTTTTGTTCAGGCAGACAATCTCAAACGCTTTTCCGTTCCACTTAAGATGGTATAAAGCTCCGTTGCTGTGTTTAATTTCGTGCATACGCTCCAGGCCATAACCCAACCAATAGGAAAGCAGTATCCGGATCAGGCGCCCGTGAAGCACCACAAGAATATTTTTGCCTTCATGCTCCTCAATGACCGAAACCATGCGGCGGCTAACCCGATCCAGTGCCTGGCTGGGGCTTTCGCCGCCTTCAATTGCCAGGTGCACCTCTCCTTTTTGCCAGCGTTCATGGATTGTATCCAGTTCGTCCTGGATATCTTTGGAATACTGCCCTTCATAGATACCAAAATCGATTTCGTCCAGCTCCTTGTATGACAGTAGATTTACCTTATAGTCATCGGCCACAATACCGGCGGTTTCTTTGGAGCGCTTGAGGCTGCTGCTGACAGCGATATCGATACCAAAATCTTTTAAATATTTAGCGGTGGCCCGGGCCTGCAAACGCCCGGTTTCATTCAACGGCTGGTCGATACCCCGACCCTGCATGCGGCCGATTCTGTTATATTCTGTTTCGCCATGCCGGATGATAAACAAGTTGGTTATGGGCACGTTGGATAGGGTTTATTTTTTCTTTTTTCTGAGTGTTGCAAGATCTGCAATTTCCTGTTCCATTTGCTTAATCTCATCAGGAGCGACATCCTGCTGCATCGAATACCGAAGGATGACCATTTTCAGGACGCGATCGTTCAGCGTCAATGATCCATTGATGAGATTTGGGTATACTTTGTCCCACAACTTTTTTAATAACCCTAATTTGAAGAGGAAGAAAAAGAGCAGCCCGATACCGGCTGCAGAATATTGTCCCACCACGCCCAAATAGCTGATCACTACCAGTGAGAGCATTAGCTGTGTGCCATCTTTGTACAAAAATTCCATCACGGTGTTAAGCGAGACAGTCACAAAAGAACTTTTATAGAGATACCAGAGGCCATGAAAGACGAGCGTGATGATGGCTGCAATGATGGGATCGACCACCAGTAAAAGACCCAGCAACAGGATCATGGAAAGGCTGTCGGCACTTTTAACCCAAGCCTGCGCCGCCCGGATAAGCTCGACAAGCTCAATATTTTCAAGCAGCCCGGGCACGAATTCTTCAATCTGATCGGTCGTGGTATGAAACCAATCCCCAAACCGGGTGACAATACCCATCTGCGTTTCGGCAAAAAGTCGATGAGGAACTTTGGGTTGGTGTTTCATAAGGGCCTAAAGATAGCTTTTAATAAAATAAAAGTGAAAACCTTGAATAAGTTCTCAACATCCCCCTGTTATCTCTATATTATTATCAACAAAATTGACTTAAACTAAGATTCCTCTTTGGTGTATTACCAGTGAGAAATATTGAGATCAAATTCGTTTTCCAGCTTTTCGATGTCTTTGCTGTATAGTTCACAAAGTTGTTTTCGAGCCTTGGAATTTAAGGCCTGCAACACAAATTGGGTAATGGAGCGAGTGGATTGGTAATAAATTTGTACAGAACCAGGTACGCAAAAATCGGGATCTACCTCTAAGAAATCGAACATTTCCTTCATCATTTGCTGGTTTTTTTCGACCGGTTTTTGTGCGTGTTAATATAAAACTGGCTCTCATCCATAAACCTAATCTACACACCCGCCTAGATCTAATATCCGATATATTATACGACCCGCTCACCCGGGATTCGATTGTTCCACCTTGGATTCATGCTTCCGTTCAAGGAAGGTGATCAGGCTGAAGAGCGCCAGGTTAAGTAATTTGTTGAGCACGCTGTGAGCCACCAGTATTCCAGCAATACCAGCCGGAGAGATATCCACATAGTTTGAGACCTCAAGGCTGGCCCCGATTGAAATCAGGTCTCGGCTTGGTATCACTGGAATCCGACTAATAAGCAACTGAACGCTGAGGAAGGTGAACCAGATATCCAGGGTAATTTCGGGTAAAACCACATACCATTGCAAAACCTGCACCACGTTGAGAAAGATCATCCGCACGGTATGGATGCCAAATACCCTCCAGGCAACCCTGCTTGACATTGAGAAAAAATAGGATCGGAATTTATACGCAGTAACCACAAGAAGGAGAGCGATTACCACCGTTCCGGTTATGGTGAGTATATCATAGCGGCTACCCAGGTAGTCCAGGAGGGCAACCTCACCACTCAGAACAAAGCCCAACAGCAACGCATAAACCACCGCAGAGGAAGCCAGTGAGGACATGATATTATTATCGCGGATCACCTTGAAGAGTTCTTTGTCATTCGCGAATCCACGTTTTCTACCCCACCCAAAAACAACAAATTCGCCGGAATATCCTGCTACAGTCTTGTTATATATTCGCTTTTTGATAAAGACCGGCAGACTTTCCCGGAAACCGATATTCCACGATTGCTTGTAACAGAAAAATTCGGCAACCGGCAGCGCCCCGTAAAGTACCAGGAAGAGCAGGTAGAAATAGGGCGTCGTGGGCAGAGCGTCAAAGAAGTTATTCCACCCGATCTGGGTTAATTCATACAACAAATATGCAATAATTCCCGCCTGAATGAGATATCCCGACCACCTGCCTACGCGTTTTCCGCGTTCTGATTGGCTATAATCACTGATGCGATCATATGCTTTTTTTAGATCTCTTTTTTTGGCATCCAACCAGGCAGAGCTCCATTGCATGCTGAACTCCAGTTATATGTACTGTTTCGTTTGGAGATAGCGCAACACATTTCGCATCGGTTCCCTGGAGGAGTCGATGCCAAAACGTTCCTCCACAAAAGAGCGGGCATTTGTGGAGTACCTGGCGTAGGCCTCTTTCCCGTTCTTTACAAAATCGAGAACCGGCTTCCGGTAGTCATCTTTGGGCACCCTGATGCCGCAATTCGCAGGGATGACCTCTTCGGCAATCAGCTCCCGGAATCCAATAACCGGTAACCCCAGGGCCATCGCTTCAGCTATAAGCCTCGGGAAAAAATCTCCAGCTGCAGTATGGAAAAAGTATCTTCCCCTGCTTAACTGCTCCGGCATACAACCGTGGGGGACGGCTCCCAAAAGCTTCAGTTCTGGAAAAGTCGTTTTAAGCTTCTCCCGCATGGGCCCGTCGCCGATCAATGCCACATCCAGGTCGTTGCTCAGTTTCCCAAGCATGTCATGATTTTTCCGCGGAATAAAACGCCCGGCTGAAATAATATCGAATTCTTTTGGAATCTCTTTCCGCGGTCTAAAAAGATCAGTGTCAATCGATTTTGGAAGCCAAAAGAGCTTTTCCCCAGGTATTTTCCTATTCCCGCTTCCCCACCATGGTTTCATCAGCAGGTTCTTTTGCTCGATAGTTTCATACAGCACTGCTGCAGCTTTGGGCAGATATCGATTATAGTACTTTCCGCCGATAACAAATACATAGGGCTTTGCCTCGGGTAGAATATAGCGGTCCAACAAGTGTATTCCCACTCCCCCGTCTACTCCCTTTAAAAACAGCAGGTCTGGATCAAAGAAACGACAATAATCAACCAATTCCCTGCAGTAGTCTTTTTTATTGCGCTTGTGCTGCTTTGTTGCCCTGAAAAGTCGAACCGGAAACTCCCCAAAGGGTGGGCGCTTGTAGGTATATTCCATTGATTCGCGTGCAACGCCCAGCAGCTCCACATCATGACCATCCGCAGCCAGGATTGCAGACATCCATTTATCACGATTTTCGAGCCTGAGCCACTCCTCTGTTGACAAATCCAGGTCGTGATAGACGGGGTAGGTCTGAATGAATGCAATTTTCATTACTCTCTCTTCATCTCAAAACATTGTGAAATAAACAACGTTTAATTTACAATTCGCTCTCATCAAAGAGAAATAATATAACGGCCTATTGTCTCCTTCATCTACAAAAATTTCCCATGAAAAACCTAATCTCTGTGACACTATTTTTGACTTTTTGGTTGATCATTTTTTCACCGATCTGTGCTCAAACGCATACCGATGAGAATGGCTCAGAAAAACAACCCAATAAAGTTTTCTTGATCGACGATTTTGAAAATGACCGGGTGGGGCGGCTGCCCCATAAATGGTACAATCGGGATGGGGAACGCAGACCGTTTCTGTACCCGGAGGAAGAAAGGGCATCGTACAAATATCAGGTGGTGGAAGAAAATGGCAATAAATATCTGCACTATGACGGTACCAGGGCCAAGCACATCAATTTTCCGCTGCTCTACAGAGAGGATCTCAATATTTATGAAACCCCGATCTTACGCTGGAGATGGCGAGTGCATGAGATTCCTGAGGGGGGCAACGAGGGCGATGAAGACCGCAATGACACCGCAGCAAGCATATACGTGGTGTTCGATATGGGTCGAGTGGCGCTGTTTAAGAAGGTCCCAAAATCTATTCGTTACACCTGGAGCTCTACCCTGAAGGAGGGGACAGAACTCTCCGAATTTTTCGGAAATCAGAAAATTGTGGTGATGAAATCGGGCACAGAAGGTCTCGGCAGATGGCACACCTTTCAGCGTAATATCGTTGAGGATTACAGGCGCCTATTTGGGGATGATCCCCCGGAGAAACCGCTGGCCATCCTTCTGCTGAGTGACGGAAACAGTACTGGGCAGCGTGCAGTAGCCGATTATGATGATATCGCACTCCTACCAGTAATGCAATAGATTCAGTTTCTTTTTTTCTTTCCCGCCGGGGGATGTTCATTTTTTGAATAACCAAAATCCTCCGGGAGTCGGAGACGCTTCGCAGCAAGCGCGGATCTTAGGCAACAATGATTTCTTTATGCTATGGCTCCGTTCTCTTTCCAATGAAATTACATCAGGATGGGGGTAGGCAGTGTTGAATGATAAATTATGAATGTTGAATTATTCGAAACACCCAACCTTCAATATGAAATTTTCGACCTTTGACCTTCGACTTTAAGACCTTCCCTACCTTAGAACTTCTGACTTTCGACTAAACTACCAACAACTCAACGTTTCAACCGTTCAACAAAAAATTACGCCTGTGCCACTGTCAGGATTATTACGCCCGCCGCCCCGGCTTCCAACAGCTCACCGGAAAGTTCAAAGGTGGTAGCCCCGGTAGTAAACACGTCATCAACTATGATCACCAGTTTTTCCCGGAATTGATCTTGTTTTTTCACCTTGAAGGCGTCCTTCATGTTCTCATTCCGCTCTTCCAGGTCGAAGCCGGTTTGACTGCGGGTATTTTTCTGCCGGATGACATCTTTAATCCCACAAATCGGGATATCCAGCCGCTGCTCAACACCTTGGGCAACCTTGAATGCCTGGTTAAATCCCCTGCGCATAAATTTCCAGTAATGCAGTGGCACCGGCACCATCACGCAGTTTTCGCGATACTCTTCTATTAGTGATAAAAGCTGTGGATGTTTTTGGATTCTGCTCCCGAGCCGTGCTCCAAGTTGAATCCCCACCTGGGTGAGGCGATCATACTTGAGCTGATGTATCAGATCCTGCAGCTTTCCCCCTTTGTCAAATTGCCAGAGCGCATGCTGCCCCAACACCCCTTCCGGCAAAAACTCGACGGCCGATTGCATGGAATTTCCAGGATTGGCATCCTGAAAACGTTCCATAAGGCAAAAGGTGCAGATCTGCTTTTGCTGCTCGGTCACCTCCATACCGCAGCAGATGCACACCCGTGGGAAGAGAACATTGCCCAAACCACGACCAAATGTTTTGAAAAGGTTCCCAGCGAAGTCCACAATCTCACTTACTCTTGATTTATACCGTTTCTATTATCCACTTCGATAAATTTATGCGGCCTATCTGGCTCGCTCACCTCTCAGATAGCACTGAAACAAACACGGCAGATATCAACTAAAAAGTATCTCAAATAACGTATTTACCGATTTGAAGACAAAAAAGAACGCAATCAAATGGCTTTTGAAGGTTATAAGTTGAAGGTTGCAGAATTCAATACCTTCAACTTGTAACTTTCAACCTTTAACACTTCAATCCATCACAGGCAAGCAGATGAATGTGCAGTATTATTGTTAAAAGCAATTGGTAACAAGTTCTCAAATATTTAATCTCATATAATAATAATTGAATGTTCAATCTAGTTATTTTTAATTCCATCATAAAGGCAGAAGCGTAGCCCAAACCAGAGAAAAGTTTTTAGCGTCAGCTATATTTAATTAGTTTCACCTGAGGTTCGACATCATCCTCATATTTGATTGCAAAGGTCTGTATCTTATTTTCTTATTTCGTTTCACATATTTAATCACACACTGTACCCATGGCATCAATCGGCAATGATCTTGCTACTATCCGAGAGCAACAACAAAAAACACTTGAGGATATTCACGACGCTACCAAAATTCCTCTCGATATTTTACAAGGCATTGAAGACGGTACAATCTTTACGAACTTCGAAGACAACAAAACCTACATCCGCAGCTATATCCGGAGTTATGGTAAAGAGTTAAACATCGATGAAGAGCATATTATTGAGGCTCTTGACGATTACGAACTCGGCAGTTACGAGGGAGAGCTGCTGGATCACACAAATATTGATCCCAAGAAATCCTCATTTACCTACGATGCCAAAGCCGAGGCCGATGAGATGGAAGCTGACAAAGATGAGCCCAAAACCAAGGATGAGGATACCGTCGACAAAGAGTCGCGGTCCCGTGAAGAAGAGAAGGAAACCTCCACCCATATCTCAACTTTTACGGATGATACGGACACCAGCAGGGCGACTTCTTCTCCATCCGTTAGTTCCATAGACTGGGCAGACCTCGGACGCAGGTTCAAACCACTGGATAACAAGTCGCGCGTCTGGGTTGGGATAGCCCTGGTCTTAATTGTGCTGGCAGCTATTATAGGGTACTGGTTTTATCAAAACAGTAACCTGCAGGGATTGGAAGAAGGTGGGCAAAATCAGCCTGCGACGCAGAATCTCTCGCAACCTGCCATTGTTCCAGACTCGCTTCAACTCGATCTTTCTGCCACAGAAGATACTGCTGTGCAGGCACCAAGCCAGCCTCAACAAGTTTCTCAAGCCCTGGGCGACACGCTTCATCTGCTTATCTATGCCGCTTACAACCGCCTGGATCCGGTACGAGTACATTCCGACCAGATGGCAGGATTTAATCCCTACTGGATTGAACAGGGACAGGCGCTTCGGTTTGAATTTGTAGACTTTATTCGTATTCGGGGACAGTACAGCAATATGGAACTGCTGATGAACGGCCATCCCATAGAAAATTTCAATGAGCGATTTTTGACCTCAATCCAACCTGACTCTCAATATGTAGAGATCCAACGCTCCCTTTTTGAAGGAGACCCAACCTGGCTTCAACCCGCCCCGGATTCAACAGAGTTAGACTTTCCTCTCCCCTCCTCTGTTATGGATCGACCGAGTTTCCCAACCATTAACTGAGATTGAAAAATATTAATAATGAACAAAGAGCAAGCTGAACAACGCGTTCAGGAGCTGCGCGATCTCCTGGACCGTGCCAACAAAGCCTATTACCAGGAAGCACAACCCTTCATTTCCGACCGCGAATTTGATGAATACCTGAAAGAGCTGGAACACCTGGAGGAGCGCTACAATCTCCAGGTACCGGGTTCACCGACCATGCGCGTGGGGGGTGAACCGTCAAGTGATTTCCCCACTGTTGAGCACCCGGTGCCACTTCTGAGCCTGGATAATACCTACAATGAAGAGGAACTAAATGACTTTGATCGCAGGGTGCGGGAAATCCTGGGTCACACCGATTTCACCTACCTGGTTGAATTGAAGTTCGATGGGGCAGCCATCCGTCTCCGATATGAAAACGGGGAGCTGGTCCTCGGTGCCACCCGGGGCGATGGAGAGCGTGGCGACGATATCACACAAAACATCAAAACCATCCGCGACCTGCCACTGACCCTCAAGAATGACTATCCAGATGTGGTGGAAGTCCGGGGCGAAGCATATATGGAACGGGAAGCGTTTATGCGACTCAATGAATTCCGTGAAGAGCAGGGACTGAATACCTTTGCCAACCCGAGAAACTCAACCGCGGGCTCCCTCAAGATGCAGGATCCACGGGAAGTGTCGCGCCGGCCGATACGCATGTTCTGCTTTGACCTTCTGCTTGAGCAGGAAGAGGAATCGATCACCCAGTATCAAAAAATGAAGCTGCTTAAGGAGTACGGTTTTCGGGTCTGCGAGCACTACCAGCAGTGTAAAAATATTGATGAGGTACACGGTAAAATTTCAGAATGGGAAGAACTGCGTCACCAGCTCGCTTTTGAAACGGACGGCGTGGTCATTAAAGTAAATGAAGAGCGTTTTCGGGATACGCTTGGTACCACCTCAAAAGCCCCGCGCTGGGCCATCGCCTACAAGTTTGAAGCCGAACAAGCAACTACCACCATCGAGGATATCACCCTGCAGGTGGGGCGGCTTGGACGAATAACGCCTGTTGCCGAACTCAAGGCCGTTCAGTTGGCGGGCACAACCGTAAAACGCGCCTCTCTCCATAATGAAGATGAAATCCACCGAAAGGATGTTCGTGTGGGAGACCAAGTGATTGTGGAAAAGGCCGGTGAAATTATTCCCCAGGTCCTCAGCGTGGTCAATCCCGACCGTGAGAACCGGGGCCCCAAATTCCAGATGCCGGCCAACTGTCCCGCTTGTGGCGAAGAGCTGGTCAAATTTGGCGACGAGGTGGCCTGGCGCTGCATCAATCCGCAGTGTCCCCCGCAGGTACGCAGCCGCATCGAACACTTTGCCTCTCGAGATGCGCTGGATATTGAGGGACTCGGTGAAGCAGTGGTCGATCAGCTGGTCTCCAACGACCTGATCCAGACCTACGCCGACCTCTACGACCTGGAGAAAGAACAACTGCTGCCGCTGGAACGGATGGCCGAAAAAAGCGCTCAAAATCTGTTGGATGCCATAGAACAAAGCAAGCAGCAGCCGCTGGACCGGGTTATCTATGCACTGGGGATCCGGTTTGTGGGCGCAACCGTAGCGCGCGACCTGGCCAACGCCCTGGGCTCCATGGACGCGCTTATCAATGCGGATGAAGAAGAGCTTACTGCCATCGATACCATCGGCCCCAAAATTGCTGAATCCGTCTCGGCCTTCTTCAAGAATGAGAAAAATCGGTCGGCAGTGGAGCGACTGCGTGAGCACGGCCTTCAGTTCCAGATGGAGGAAGAAGAGCAGGCCTCTAAAAAGCTGGAAGGCAAAAAATTCGTTCTTACCGGCTCGCTCCCCACCTTAACGCGCAAAGAGGCCACCGAAATCATTGAAAAGCACGGGGGGCGCACCACCTCCTCGGTCAGCTCCAACACCGACTACCTACTGGCCGGAGACTCACCGGGCAGCAAATACGATAAAGCGCAAGAGCTGGAGATCCCTATTATCAGCGAAGAGGACCTTTGGCAGATGGTCGGGGAATGAGGAAGAAATCAGGGAATTAGTTCGCGCGCAACTGATTGGTCACGATTCAAGAAAGCCAGGGTCTCCACAGTCAATATTTATAAAGAGTTGTTTCACAGAGTATCGCAGAGGACCCACAAAGCTACACAATGAAATCCTATTACGGTCCATTACGCCTCCTTCGCGGGTACCTGCTGGGTTCAAGCTTGCAACTTGAACCATTTCCTTTTAAGGGCGCAAGTTACAAACGTGCGCCAGTTTGGGGTTGTTGAAGGAACAGAAGGTCTAAGATTTGAAAGTCAAAAAGTCTAAGGTCAAAGGTTAGAGGGCAAAATAAAGGGGTACCAAAATCGTGCTTCAAGCAGTATGCCCGCAGACAAATTGATGGATCTTTTGCCCATGGACTAAGTGGAGTGGACTACTCTTTTATTTACAGAAGCCCACTCAGACGCTCTTGGCAGACCACTCAAACCGATTGAGTAACCCACTCAGTTGCTCTGAGTAGTCTATTCAAGCCCTTTTGGTAGTCTACCCAAGCGTTATTGGTAGCCTACTCAAGCGTTATTGGTAGCCTACTCAAGCGCTGCTGGTAGTCCACTCGGAAACGTTTGGTAGTTTACTACAGACACTCTGAGTAGTGCACCCGGGCTTCTTTAGTAGTAAGGGGGGCTGCCAAGGCTGGAAATAATTAGTTATACCCAATGCGTTAGTAGTAGCTTAAATACGACATAAGAACCACTCAAAATAGTAACTGTCATCGCGAGGAGGCATTATACAGACTTGTTGGCTTAACGATGTGATCGACGTGGCGATCCCGCCGCGTCCGTTTTCTGTTCCGGCACCGGGAGGTTGCCTCCCGAAAGTTGCCGAAGATCTTGTAAAAACAATACATATTGACCAGACTTCGAACCAGATCAACATTTCGAAACCTTAAGAGATCCTGAAGCAAGTTCAGGATGACACAAAGATATTCTAACCACTTAAAACATTATACATAATTGCACGCAATGAACGTTATACTGGTTTAATGGATTGTAAAACTGAACTTCAAGTGGCTCTCTGGCGAGAGAATGACTACAATTAACCAATTTCATTTAATTTTTTCTATATCGCCCGATTAATTACTTTAATAGAGCTGCAGTTTTATGTATTCTGGAAACGGCACGTTAATTGCTCATAAAACCTTCTAACATGGGGTTATTAGAAAAACTGGGACTCGGCCAAAAGGCCAAAACAGGTGCGCCCGTTATAGGAGAAAAGAAAAAAAAGAAGGAAGCGGCCTCTTCTCTCAAAACAAACAAATATATTCGCGCCCTTATCCTTATTGGGTTTCTGGGGATTCTAATAAGCTCAGTGCCCCGGACGTCCTTTAAAGAGCCGATCAATTACACTATAGGAGAACCGTGGCGGGCCGAGGATCTAACCGCGCCGTTTACGTTTGCCCTGAAGAAGACACAGCCAGAGCTGGAAAAGGAACGACAGAAAATCCGCCAGAGCACCCCGCCGATCTTTCATGTGGATCACAATGCCAAAATTACCATCCAGAGCAGGCTGGACTCCCTTTTTAAAGATATGCAGCCTGTTCTAAAGTCTTACCTTTCCTGGCAGCAGTCCATGGCCGAAAACAATGGCACCACGTCCAACGACAGCCTCCGGTTCGTGCAGGAGATGAATGTTTCCAATCTCAACCTTTCCGAGCAGTCATGGCAGGCCCTGCTCGAAAATTATGCCAAGGTAAATCGCGCCCAGCAGAACACCGGCGGTAATGCCAGCCAGTTTGTAGGTGCTGATCTGAAACTACGGCTTGAAAACCTGATCAACGAAGTACTCGAGGAAGGCGTGATTAATGTCGAGAAGGATACCCTTTCCCTTGATGAAATTACTGTCAGAGATCTCAAAGAGCGAACAGAGCGGACCTACAGTGTGGCAAATGTACGAGACATCCAGGAAGTGAAAGAGTATGCCAGATTCCAGCTCTCTCGCTCCTATTTTGATGAAATTGCTACCGCGGGCTCTCAGATATTCAACCAGGTCATTCAGCCTAACCTTATCTTTAATCAAAATGATACTCAGGCGCGTATTACCGAAGCACTCTCCAATATTTCTACCACAAAAGGGGCTGTCTCCCAGGGACAGGTCATCATCCGCAAAGGAGACCTGGTGAACCAGGAAAAAGCCAACTGGCTGGAGAGCCTGGCGGAGGCCCGTGCCCAAAATGCCAGTGATACCGAACGGTGGCTCCGTTACCTTGGCGATATATTGTCTATCTTCGCCATCACCACCGTATTTTTCTTCTACCTGTACCTTTACCGGCGCTATATCTTTGAAAATAACGCTATGCTCCTGCTTGTATTTATAGCAATGAGTGTGATCTGTGTCGCCAGCTCCATCACCTATGAACTGAATAGCATTTCTCCATACATCGTGCCGGTGGCTGTAGCTCCCATCATCCTGACGATCATCTTTGATTCGCGCGTGGGGCTGCTTTCAACCATCTGCCTGGCGCTGCTAACCGGGCTGATTATCGGCAACAATTTCGAATATGTGGCGGCAACGACGGTAGCCTGCAGCCTTGGACTGTTTTCCGTTAGGGATATAAAGAAGCGCTCCCAGTTTTTCTTTATCACACCCGGCATTGTATTTACTTCCTATGCCATAACCATGATCGGCTTCAACATGACAGCTTTCGAGGGCTGGACTGAACTTGGAAACGACCTGCTGTTTGTGGTGATAAATGCCATCTTCATCCTGTTCACCTACCCATTGATTCTGCTTTTTGAGAAGGTGTTTAAAGTAACCACGGATTTCACCCTGCTGGAACTCAGCGATACCAACCTGCCGCTGCTGAAAGACCTGATGACTAAAGCTCCCGGTACGTTCCACCACAGCCTGCAGGTAGCCAACCTTTCGGAAGCAGCAGCCGGCTCAATCGGGGCAAACGGACTTCTCTGCCGCGTAGGTGCCCTTTATCACGATATCGGGAAGATGGAAAATCCCGGCTATTTTGTGGAAAACCAGGCCGGACCCAACGAGCATGACAAGCTCAAACCCCGCATGAGTGCACTGGTAATCAAGGCGCACGTCAGCAACGGCGTAAAGGTAGCGAAGGAGGAAAAACTACCGGAGGTGATTATCGATTTTATCAAGACCCACCATGGCACCTCACTGATAAAATTCTTCTTTGAGAAAGCCAAGGAAAATGCCGATGAGGATAAAGATGAGATCCAGGAGAAGGATTTCCGCTATGACGGTCCCCTGCCCCGAACCAAAGAGACCGGCATCCTGCTACTGGCTGATGGCGTGGAAGCCGCATCTCGCGCCATGAAAGACCCGAGTTACCAGAAGCTGGAAAACCTGGTAAACAAGATGGTGGATGACCGCGTTAATGAAGGTCAACTCAGCAGATGTCCACTCACCTTCCAGGACCTTCGCTCAATCAAAGAAACCTTCCTCAACATACTGATGGGTATTTATCACAGTCGGGTAGAGTACCCTGATGACAAGAAGGCACAAGACGCCGAGCAGGTTGAAAAGATGGCCAAAGATACCTCAATTACCGACGATAAATCGGCCGATCTCACCATTGAAGATTCCGAATCCCCAGAACCGCCCAAAGTGGATGATTATATTAATACCTAGCCTGGCATTGCGTTATTTGACCAGTGTTTCGTCTGAAAAAGTGTTAAGAACCTTGGAATTTCGGGTTGCGGGTTGCAGGTTTTGTAGTGGGATTCGTAAAATTATTGAGTTAAATCAGGATTATTTATTCGCAGTTATAGAGAATAAACCACAATAAGTAATCCAAATAAAACCCGTAACACATATCCATGCAGTTCAAGGAGGAATTACAACGGTATCTGCAATTTACCAAGGTAGAAAAAGGACTCTCAGAACACTCCATCGAAGCCTACAAAAATGACCTGACCCGGTACCTGAAGTTTTTGGCACAGGACCTGCGAATCAAGGACCTGGCGGGTGTTACGCTGAAACATATTGAAGATTACCTTGAAGAGCTCAGCGCAATGGACCTGTCCCCCAGCTCAATTGCACGCAACGTCTCGAGTATCCGCAGTTTCCATGAATTTGCAGTAGTAGAGAACATCACCAAGGCTAATCCCGCAGAACTTGTAGACCTGCCCAAGAAAGCAGAAAAACTGCCCGAGGTGCTAGACCCGAATGAGATTAACCAGATCCTGGAAATTCCTGATCGTACAACGAACCAGGGTATCCGGAATGCTGCGATTATGGAGACGCTGTATGCCACGGGGATGCGGGTCAGTGAGCTAACCGGACTTGAACTGGACAATCTGTATTTCGAGATCGGCTTTATCCGGGTGGTTGGCAAGGGGAACAAGGAGCGCCTGGTGCCGGTGGGGGAAAAGGCACAAGACGCTTTGGAGCACTACATTGAGTATATCCGCCCGAAATATCTTAAGGAGAAAAATCCTCAAAAAGCCAAGAATCGCGTTTTCTTGAACAATCGGGGCGGACCGCTTTCGCGTATGAGTATCTGGAATATTGTGAATGACGCGGCAGAACGGGCGGGCATCACCAAAAATGTCTATCCCCATATCTTTCGCCATTCTTTTGCAACCCACTTGCTGGAGGGCGGGGCCGACCTTCGCGCGGTCCAGGAGATGCTGGGGCACTCTTCCATCATTACCACCGAAATTTATACCCACGTCGATCGTTCACTGCTGCACCAGGTACATAAAGAATTTCATCCCCGCGCCTGATAGAACGCAGATCCTGGCCAGGAAAATTTCAAATTTCATTACTATATGGATCAGGTTCAGATAGTAATATGGAGACGATCCATATAGTAGAGAAAATCGGTGAAGGGGGACGCCCACATTCCCCACCAAGCAATTTTCTCCTCGGCAAGGCTACGGTAAAATAGCACCGGAACCCCACCTTGGTACGTTGAGTACGTGATTTTATCTTCGGATGATATTATTAGGTAAACCCATTATTAACACCATCTTACGGCAACGTAATTGTAAATATTTGTGAGAAATGTGGGCTAAGCACATAAAAGCCCCCTCCACCTTTCGGCAGAGGAGGCTTTGGCCTGACAAATAGTTTGGTTTAAAACTCATTTCCTTAATTTATCCTCACCTAGAAACCGAAGTGACGGGCCACCTCATTGTAGTTTGAGAGGTCAAGGTCCTCTGGGAGGCGCGAATCGTCCTCTATACCTGTAAAGTCTACCGTATTGGATGATTCAATCCTAACAATCTCAAACCGATTAAATCTTATACCGTGTCCACCTACCTTGAAAATGTGAAATTGTGCAGCGGAAATACCGCTAAGCCATGTCAAACTGAAATCATAAAAATTATTCTCGACCCCACCGCTGCCCGGTATGGAATAAATATCATCTGATGAAGTTTTCAGCCCATACATGAGCCAAACACTTTGTCGCATAGCGGTTTCACTCGGCATAACAAGGCTGTGCCTGATTCCTTCCCAAATTTCTTCTCCATCAAAATCATGCCCCGGGTATATATACCGTGTAACATTGGCGTTACCGTCGGCCCCATCTGCCCCGTCAGCTCCCTTCAGGTTGATTGGAACACCCCAGATAGCAGAATTGGTATTCAGAAGTGTAAATTTGGGTCCGTACAGGTCATAGTTTGTCTTGTCCAGGTAATAATCCCCCACATCACCAAGGGATTGATCGGGAGCTCCATCTCCTGAATATATTTGGCTGCCGTCTTCACCATCCGCCCCATCTTGTCCATCTTCTCCGTTAAGATTTATAGGCTGACCCCAACCGCTGTCCGTTTTTGGGCCATAGAGATCTTTATTAGTCTTGTCCAGGTAGTAATCACCTACAGCCCCAATCGAACTTTTGGGCGCTCCATCCCCCGAGTAAATTTGGCTGCCATCTTCACCATCTGCCCCGTCCGTACCATCTACGCCATTAAGGTCTATGGGTGTGCCCCATCCTGAATCGTCTTTTGGCCCATATAGATTTTGTACACTCAAATCAATATAGAAATCTCCTGCCACTCCCAGCGTATCGTTGGGTGCCCCGCTCCCGGAATGGATCTCGGTGCCGTCATCTCCGTCGTTGCCCATCAGCACAATAATTGGATCTCCCCAGCCCTCTTCCGTTTTGGGTCCGTGGTATTCACCGGTATTCGTGTTAAGGTAAAAATCGCCTATATCCCCAATATCGCTTGAGGGTGGCCCTTCATCCGCATACATCATACTTCCATCGTCACCGGCCGGACCGACAGGTCCTTGGGACCCTTCCGCCCCCTGGGGACCTTCTGGACCTGTAAGACCCTCGCAGGCTACAAAAACCAGTGTTACAGCGAATAGTATCAAGAGTAGTTGGCTTCTCTTAAGTTGAATAATAGCTCTATACATAATCTTATTTTTTATTATCTGTTACCGATGATATTAGCATAACATTTGCCCTCATTATACCATACGAACCAGATCTGAGAATTGGCTCACTATAATCTTCAAGGAGTAGCTCAGTTACATGCCGCTCCGCTACCAGTGCCCCAGCGCAGGCTCCCGCCCTGGCTGTTTACCCATATTTCGGCCTGGGAATATTCATCGAATGCCGTGGCACAGCGTGGACTGGCACCATTTGACCAACTGTTACCAATCGCCTCAATTTCGTCCTGCACACCGTCGCTGTCTCCCAGGTTATCATCACGAGTAACCGAGACATCCAGGGCCGCGATATCTTCAAAAACATTGTTTCCGGGATTGCCTTCAGTACCCAACTCAACGAAAAAATCATTCTCGTTGGGCGTCAGCGGTCCACCAATATCTATGGCATTGGTATTCATATTTCGGAAAGTAGTACCACGCACAATCAGGGTACCATCAAGATATTTGATACCATCGCGGGCCAGGTTCGGATCTCCAGTGCTCTGGGTGTGGACACCCTCAATAACACTGTCGTTTACTTTTACTGTGGCCTGGTACATCTCAATGGCGGACCAGAGCGTATACTGTAGCGTGGAGTTCAGCACATCGATATTCGCGCTGGGCTGATCGCTGTCCATATCGATGCCGTATTTAAACCGGGTGCCCGCTTCGGTGCCATCACTGCTGGTAATTGTGGTATTGTCGAGCGTGATATTACCATCGCCATTAAGTTCGATCGCGGCATTATTCTGACTGGAAGTGGCGGCAGGGCTAATAGTGCTATTGGTGATAAACAGGTTAACATTACTGGCATCTTCGAGCTCAAATGCTGCATCATGACCAATATTAATCACATCCGTATCCCGCACATCCAGGCGGGCATCAGAGGTATTGAAACGGTTGGTCCAGGCGTGGCCTATACCCTTTCCATCAATCGTGCTGCGGCTCCCCTCATATCCCCTTACCTCAACATTGATAGTTGAGCCTGTGGTTATGATGTACCCGTTTTCATTGTTGGTGGAGAGTGTCACATCCTCCAGTATAGCGTAGGATGATTCAGCTGAGCTTCCGCCCCAAACATATACTGCATCAGGATCTCCATTGTAGGAACCACCGGTGTACCCATTTTCTATATGCAAGTGTCGCAATGTAACGCCTTCTCCCAGCTCAATGGTTGGTTCTCTGTCTACATCAGGACTAAGGATATGGATATTCTTTCGATCCACATTTGGGTCTCCCTTCACGATTAGATCTCCGTAAAAGTTGAGCGGGAATTTCTCACCGTTCCCCTGGTCATACGTACCCTCTGCTACTATCAGCGTATCAATATCCAGGAAGGGATCATTCTCGTTTTCTCCGTAAATCTCCAATGCCCTGGTAATTGTTTTGAGAGGCGTATTTTCCATATAGCCATCGGTATTCCCATCCGCGCCGTTATTGGCATCCACAAACAACCGCTCGGCAATTGCTGAGACTGTTACATCGGCGGTATCGCTTTCACCATCGGAGCTGGCTTCAAGCGACAAGACATATTCTCCCGGCAGATCGGGGATAAGGGTAGGAGACTCGCTTGCGCTCTCCGAAAGTGTGGCCTGGCTGTCGGTCGGTTTGCTGCTGATACTCCAGGAATAACTTACCGTACCACTTCCCGTGGAGCCGGATCCGTCTGCCGTAACCTCAAAGCCCACGACCGCATCCTGGTCAGAGCCGGCATCTGCAGTAACCGATGGGGTGCCGGTATCATCTCCGTTATCTCCGGAACCGGTGTCTGCCCCCCCGGTTCCGGTGCTATTTTCACTACAGGAGAAAAGTACAATAGTGAATATTGCTAGACATAAGATTGTGACTTTCCTTATCATAATAGGCCTCTATATTGAATTCCAGAGTTAGTTTATTTATATATTCAAGGGTTTCCTTGATTCATTCAGTAGTACATACGAGGTGCCAGCGTAAATTAGATCATCTACATTGTAAGGCTTAATAAAACCCCTTTAACCCATGGATAAACCGGGCGTTACCCAACTTTTGTTACGTCTTAAGGATGGAGAAGAGGGTGTATACGATCAGCTTTATCCCCTTGTCTACAAAGAGCTGAAGGGCCTGGCTTACGCCCAAATGAGCCATCAATCGCCGGATCACACACTGTCCAGGACAGAACTTGTGCATGAAGCTTACCTGAAGATGATTGACCAGACACGGATCGACTTTAATGACAAGAGCCATTTTTTTGCAATCGCATCTCGCTGCATGCGCCAAATACTGATCGACTATGCGCGAAAAAAGAATGCAGACAAGCGAGGGGGTAGCGAAAAGGATGTCACGTATATTGACCAGCTTTTTCACGCACAGAAAGAAAAGTCCCGGGAATTAGTCGGAATCGACGAAGCCCTGGACAAACTGAGCGAATTAAACGAGCGACTGGTAAAAGTGGTTGAGATGAAGTTTTTTGGGAATATGACTATTGACCAGACGGCAAGCGCGTTGGGCGTCTCATCAAGCACAGTGAAACGTGACTGGATCAAGGCACGGGGATGGTTGTACCGGGAGCTAAAAGGCAGATTCGAAATCAAGTAGAACAACTGAATATTGAAGTAACAATCTCAAGCAGTTGGTTGGCGTACAACAATTTTTTATTACATAAATAACTTTAGGCTATTATGGGTGATCTCGACTGGAACAGGGTTGAAACAATTGTCGACCAGGCTCTTGAGTTACCGGAAGAGGAACGAGCGACCTTCATAGAACAGAAGTGCCAGGGAGATGAACAACTAAAAGGAGAAATTACCACGCTCCTGGAGTCGATTTCCTGTTCCGAAGGCTGGCTCGAAAATCCCAAAAATTACCAGCGGGAGTTTTACCAGGAAATTGCCGATGATGTAGAGCTACTTTCCAGCGGCCGAAATTTGATTGATACCCAGGTGGGCTCATACCTCATTAAGGAAAAAATCGGGGAAGGTGGTATGGGAGCGGTTTATCTTGCTGAACGCTCAGCAGATGAATTTGAACACCGGGTCGCTATTAAAATAATCCGGCAGGGACAAGCTTCAAAAGAAAACCTGCAACGGTTCAAACGGGAACAACAGATTTTGGCCGGACTCAACCACCCGGGCATTGCCCAGTTCTATGATGGGGGTGTGACCGTGGACGGGTTCCCGTATATCATTATGGAATATGTGGATGGAGTCCCCATTGACGAATATTGCCGGAGAAGCAATATTGATTTGGATGAAAAAATAGAACTCTTCAAAAAGGTGCTGGAGGCAGTTCGTTATGCCCATGAAAACCTGGTTATCCATCGCGATCTAAAGCCTGGGAATATTCTTGTTAACTCCGATGGGAAAATAAAAATTCTCGATTTCGGGATTTCAAAACTGCTGGAGAGCGAATCGCATGAGAGCTCGTTAACCTTGACGGGAGCAAGACTGCTCACTCCCCGTTACGCCGCCCCCGAACAGGTTAAACAACAAAATATCACGACTGCTACTGACCTATATGCCCTCGGGATAGTCTTTTATGAGTTAGCGGCCGGTTCCGGTCCATATGATCTCGAGAACCAGTCTCCTTATGAGATTGAACAGATCATCCTGGAAACAAATCCTAAAAAACCGAGTGCCCGAACGCAAATTCCGGGCAGGTCCCAAAAGCTTTACGGGGATCTTGATGCCGTTATATTGAAAGCACTCAGAAAGCAGCCTGAAAACAGATACAGGCTAGCCAATGAATTTTTGGATGATCTAAGCAACTACCAGCAGGGGCTCCCGGTTTCAGCACAGGAGGGCACCTTTCAATACCGGGCACATAAATTTTTCAAACGGCACAAGCAAGGGGCAGCTGCAGTCGTCGGAATCCTGTTACTAATCATTGGATTAACCGGCTTTTATACCTGGCGCATTACGGAAGAACGAAACCAGGCCCAGTTTGAGGCAGAGCGAGCCCAACAAATCAAAGAGTTCATGCTGAGTATGTTCGACCGGAGTAATCCTGACATGGCCAATTATTCCGGCAGAGAACAATCAACCACCGAAATGCTAATCGCCGGTATGCAAAAGGTGGAGGATGAATTGAGCAATCGCCCGGAAATGCATATCGAAATGCTGGCCTCTATCGGTGATGCTTTGTCTAACATTGATGAGTTCGAAAAGGCGGACCAAGCCTTAACCAAAGCCCTAATTCGCAGCAGGAAATATTATGGGGCTAACAGTCACCAAACTGCTGATATCCTGAGTGACCTGGCCAACTATAATCACGAAATCCAACAGTATGAAGAAGCAGAAAACTATATCCTTGAAGCACTGGCTATAGATTCTACGATAAACGGCGAGCATTCTGAATCACTTTCCGACAAAATCTCCATCTATGCATCCAACCAGTTTCTTCAGTCAAATTATCACAGGGCCAGGCAACTTTTCCTGGAAGCAGATAGTCTTGACAAGGTATTTGGAAGAACCCAGACTCCCGGCTACCATACGATGCTTGCCAACCTGGGCGAAACAGAACTATTCTTGGGCGAGTACCAACAAGCTGAGAACCACTTTTTACAGGCGCTCAACTTCTATACTAACTACTATGACAGCATGCACGTGAATATTGCAATGACTCAATATCGCCTGGGGATGCTGCATCACTACAGGAGTGAGTACAAAAAAGCGGAGACCTATCTGCTGAAATCACTGGATGGATATAAAACGTTATATGGGGCGTACAATTCACAATTGAGCTCTAACTATGCTATGCTGGCACGCACCTACCGGCTGCTGGGAGATTTGGATCAAGCCCATAACTATGCCCTAAAGGATGCAGATCTCACGAAAACACTATTCAGTGACACAAGTGCCATGTATGCCAAAAGCCTGAACAACTTGGCGATGATGCAGAAGGCCCAGGGCCAACTTAAGGCTGCTAAAAATAACTATGAGCAATCCCTGCTTTTATACCAACAGCACCTGGATAGTGATAACCCCGATCTGGCGATGCCGCTTTACAACCTGGCAGATGTCCTTATGGATCTGGGGAACTATGATCGTTCACACGACCTGATAAAACGAGTTGTCGAGATCGACAAGGCCAAGCTGGGGCCACGCCATCCCGAGGTAGGTATCGACCTGAATAAGATGGGCGCTATCCTGACAAAAGCCGGCCATTTTGCCCAGGCAGATTCCGTTTTTGCCGAGGCAGAAGGTATCTTCCTTGGAAAGTTTCCAGAGAACCATTACCGGATTGGGGAGTACTTTGTGAATTGTGGAATCCTGAACTTGAAACAACAAAATCACAAGGAGGCAAGTAATTATTTTAAACAAGCAATCGAGATTTTTAACACTAATTTTAAGGAAGACAACAGGCGTATTGCTCAGGCCATGGCATATTTAAAGAAGAGCCAACAGGCCGCTGTAAGTAGTGCAAATCAGTAGGTAAACTGATTATACTTCCAGACTACTTACAGGTTTAGTTACATACTGCAAATTTTTACTACGTTGGGGTTAAATCGATTTAAATCGGGGTCACATGAAAACCAAATCAGAAGTTACAAAACTGCTTATCGAGGTAAGGCAGGGGTCAAAAGAAGCATATGAGCAGCTATTCCCAATTGTTTACGATGAACTTAAACGGATAGCCTACTCCAATTTACAACAAGAGCGCAATGACATCACGCTTACCGAGACCGCTCTGGTCCATGAAGTGTACCTGAAGATGGTCGACCAGACAAAGGTCAAGGCTGAAAATCGAAATCATTTTATGGCCATTGCCGCCCGCTGTATGCGCCAAATTTTGGTTGACCACGCCCGAAAGAAAAAAGCTGAAAAACGCGGTGGTGATCAGCAGGACATCACCTTTATCGATGGTCTGCTTAAAGTGCATCAGCAATCCATGGAGGTTATTGATCTGGATAACAAACTAAAGGAATTATCGAAAATAGATGAGCGTCTTGCTGAGGTCGTAACGTTGCGTTTTTTTGGCCAAATGACGGTTTATGCAACAGCTGAAGCTTTAGGTGTTTCAGAAAGGACGGTAAAGCGAGACTGGGCCAAAGCCCGTGGGTGGTTGTACAAAGAACTAAAAAAAAGTGAGTGAATCGGGGTTTTCAGTTGATGGATCAACAGGAATGGACAAATATCAGTGAAATTATTGATACGGCGTTGGACCTTGAGGCCGAGAAACGAGCCACATATATAGCAAAAAAGTGTCAAGGGAATCGGGAAGTAAAACGAAAAGTTACCGAGCTTCTGGAAAGTATTGAAGAAGCTGACAGTGAGAACTACCTGGAAGGAGCTGAGGCTTACCCCGATGAGCTTGCTGCAGACTTTTCCCTGGCAAATTCTACCTCCAAACCAGCCCTGATTGGTACTACGATCGACAGGTACAAGGTCATTGAACTGATCGAACATGGTGGAATGGGCTCTGTCTACATTGCCAAACGAGCTGATGATGCTTATGAGCGCAAGGTGGCTTTTAAGGGGCCTTTGCAGAACCCCTTGTTTTGGGGATTTTTCCCAAAACCGATAGGTTTAATCGAACATCGCCAATTTTTAACTCAAATGGAATCTTTTTATGTCGGATAAGCGCCATCAGCTCAGTATTTT
>NZ_JAMQKA010000015.1:0-131822 GCF_031569985.1 Aliifodinibius sp. S!AR15-10
AAAATCAAGTTTCGTAGATTGCAGGCGAGACATGAGGACCTCCTCTGATTTGTTAAACAGGATTACAGGAAAGAATGTAAGACGAATCCAGGGGATGGTCCCCTTTTTTTAACATAAAGCCTGAACTCGTTTCAGGATCTCGTAAGGATCGGGAGTTGCATAACGCCTCATTTTAGATCAACGATTCATCTATATCAAAAACAGCTTGGCAGATATCTATTTGCGGGAAGAAACAGCGGCCTAATCAAATACATATTCATCCCTTTTTATAATTTTTAACATTTAATATCATGCTGTAAGTGATTGTTTATTTTCCTTTTACGATAACAAATGTTAATCTGCTGTTTCAGTCTAACCTCCTCACCTAAACAACCGATGTTATGAAAAGAACACTTTTCCTCTCTCTGGCAGTAGTTATCGTAGCAGGGTTAGCATTTACAGCAGGATTTACAAGCAGCAGCGAAATAAATGAATACACCGCTAACTTTGAAACAGGCACTCCGGGGCATATGTCTATCGGGGAGCTTGCTTTCGGTCCTGAGGGCATTCTCTTTTATGGAGATGGCCCAGGTGCTTCTATTTATGCACTTGACACGGAAGACAAACAAGGCAGCTTGAGTAGTGATGCAATTAATATTAATGATATCCATGGTAAGATAGCGCAGAAGTTGGGCGCCGGACCGGATGATATCTCAATCCAGGATATGGCGGTGAATCCTTTCTCCCACAAGGTCTACATTTCGTTGAGAAGAGGACAGGGGAACAACGCTTCCTATCACCTCCTGACGGTATCCAATGAAAGTACGATTGAAGAAGTAGGTTTGAGTAATGTTCGATTCTCACAATTTGAATTAAACAATGTTCCTTCACCGGAAGCGACTGACCGACGGGGGAACAGCCTGCGAAGCGCTTCAATAACTGATCTCTCATACGCCGATGGGCAGGTATATGTCGCAGGCATTTCCAATGAAGAATTTGCTTCAGGATTCCGCCAGATCGCCTTTCCCTTCAAGGGCAAAGAATCCTTAAGTACGTTGGAGATCTACCACGTGTCCCATGGGCAGTATGAGACCAACGCCCCGATTCGTACTTTCCTGCCTTACAGCATGGATGGAAGCAGCTATATTGTGGCGGGGTATACTTGCACGCCGTTGGTTCTCTTTTCGGCTGATGATCTGAAAGATGGTCAGCATGTGCGAGGAAAGACGGTAGCCGAGCTAGGCAATCGGAATCGCCCGCTGGATATTATTTCCTATACTGATACCAATGGAAACGAATCACTTATGATTGCCAACAGCAGCTATTCCGTAATGCGTGTCAGTCCTGCCGATATTAAACGCCAGTCTCACTTGGATAAGCCTTTGAACGATGGGGAAAAGACTTCGGGCGTAACATTTGAATCGCTGGAGTATGAGAACGTTCGCCATATGGACAACCTGAATGGTAAATATGTTGTGATGCTGCAGCAGATGGATGACGGTACCATTGACCTTCGTTCCATCAGCAAATAATTATCCTGCTCCATGGATATTAACAAGTACTCCCGGTTGGCCGATAATCTTAAAGGGCCCCTGCTGCTGTTTATTGCAGTTGCAGCGGGCCTTTGGTATTTGGGGCAGGGAATGGAGCCGTATGTGCCAGTCCCGGAAAAGGTCTATCTGTCCGGCAAAGAGCGTGTAAATATTGAGGTGGTACCCGAACAAAGCAGGATTGAACTATTTGGACTAACACCCAATGCTCTTACTTATCTCGATCTAAACTCGGGCAATGTAAAGCAACTCTTTGGGGTGTATGCAATTCCAAAAGAGCAATGGAGCGAGGAATCCATGGCGATGGACGGGGAGTGGGATATTACGGACAGGAAGATTGCATTTACCTCATGTCACGCCTGGCTGCCGGGAGTGACGTACTACGTTCGGGTGGACGAACAGAAATTGAACGCATTAATGGGCAAGGATGGCGGTGATGGGATTATCGATACCATCTTTACAATTACGCCTCCACAGAATATAAAGCCGGAAAGAGTTACGAGTGTTTATCCTTCGTCTGATACACTTCCGCAAAATTTGTTGAAATTCTATATTCATTTTTCCGGATCGATGTCCCGAGGTGATGTTTACGACCATATTTACATCCTGAATGAAAAGGGAGAGGTTGTTCCCGATGCCTTCCTGGAACTTCCTCAAGAATTATGGGATCCCGGAATGACGAGACTGACAATCCTTTTTGATCCGGGACGCATTAAACGGGGACTCGATCGATACAATCTGATGGGTGTCGCTTTTCAACCCGGAAAAAGATATGAGTTGGTGATCGACAGCACGCTGGCTGATGGCAATGGACTCAGAATGGAACAGCAATATCGTAAATCGTTCTTTATCGGCGAACCCGACCGTGAAATGCCAGATCATAAAAAGTGGACCATCCAAACACCGCCGGTTGAAACACGGAAACCGCTGAAATTGATGCTCGTTGAACCGCTCGACCATGCTCTTCTAAAGCGTTTGATCACGGTAAAAAGGGAAGAGGAAAGAATTCAGGGAAATGTGGAATTGAGCAATGCAGAGCAGACTTGGAATTTTATCCCAGATAAACCATGGTCACCCGGAAGATATACACTGGAAATTGAACCTATACTGGAAGACCTTGCAGGTAATAACCTGATAAACGTTTTTGATGTAGAATTAGCCGCAGATTCAAACGGGGTGGAAAAAGTGGTTGAGAGTGAATCAAACGTGCGGAAACATTTTACCATTCAGGTGCCGGGATAAAGCGGGAACACGTATAAAAACTTTTGTCTTTATCCATTCCTTTGTACCCTGTCTCAAAACAGCCACCAAGATTTATCATGTATGGATTATCGAATGCTGGAGCTGATGGCCCCGCCGGAGACCATCATGGAGGCGCGCGAGATCGTAAAGCAGGAAGAACCCCTCGGCGTCTGGACAGATAACCTGGACGACAGTTGTTCAATTTTGCGAGTGCTGGTAAACACGGACCGAACGGAATCGCTTTCTGACCAGCTCACTGAAAAGTTTTCGAATGTCGACGGTTTCCGGATTATGCTTTTTTCGGTAGAGGCGACGCTGCCACAACCGGAAGTGGAAGAGGAGAAGGAACCCGATGAGGAGGAGCCCGAACGCAATATCGGTCGAATTAGCAGGGAGGAGTTATATGCTGATGTAACCAGCGGTAGTGAACTGAACTGGGTTTATGTAGGCATGGTGGTGCTTTCAACCGTGGTGGCAGGGGTTGGACTGATCCGGGATGATGTTGCAGTCATAATTGGCGCCATGGTGATTGCACCGCTGCTGGGGCCCAATGTTTCGATGGCGCTTGCAGCAACACTGGGTGACCTGGAGCTGGGGTGGCGTTCCCTGAAGGCAAATGCGGCCGGATTGTTTGCATCACTTGCCGTTGCGCTTTTAATGGGATTGCTGATACAGGTTGATTTGGACTCACAACAGCTTATCAACAAGACAAACGTAGGTTTGGGGGACATTGCCATTGCGCTGGCTGCCGGGAGTGCGGGCGTGCTGGCATTTACGCGTGGTGTGCCTGCGACGATTGTAGGTGTGATGGTGGCGGTGGCGTTGCTTCCACCACTGGTTAATGTGGGATTGTTGCTCGGGAGTGGCTATACAGGTTTGGCCGTGGGATCCATTATTCTTACGTTGACAAATCTAATCTGCATTAACCTGGCAGGTATTCTCACTTTCCTGTTTCAAGGGGTTCGGCCTCGTACCTGGTGGGAAGCAAAGAAAGCACAAAAAAACGTGCGCATCGCCATTGCCGTATGGTTTGTTCTGCTTATGGTATTGTCCATCATTATTTGGTATTGGAATCTGGTTTCTGATACACTCCTGGGAAACGTATTAAATTAAAATGACGCGTTTACTTCACTTCTTGCCAATGCTACGCTTCCCAGTAAGATCCAGCATCGGACAGAAGAGTTGGTGCAGATGAGATAAGGTCTTTTGACCATTAAATGTGTCAGAATAAATATTTAAGTGATGAAAATCGGTGCAACAGCCAGCCCGTAATGCTTCTGCGTGAGGTTTTGGTAAGCATCACCTCGTGCTCTACCGTATCACTTTTGAACATCACCATTCGTTTGGCCAGCGGTTCAATAAGCTGTTCATCGCCGTCTGGGCGGTATATTTTGAGTTCTCCGCCATCACCTGGCTTCCAATCTTCATTGAGGTAGATTAACATTGATATAACGCGGTTGGACTGTCCCTGGAACTGATCGACATGCTTTTCATACCTGGTATTTGGGGGGTAAAGGGCAAAGTGGAATTCGTAATCAGATATGCTTAGAAAAAGGTGTTCTTTAAGGTTGATCACCACACTGTCCAACAGGGAAAACAGTTCAGATAACTCAGCATCTTTTTCGGGATCAAGCCAGTAAATAAAGTCGCCCCTGATTTCCGACTCAACCTTTCGTTGATCTGACGAACCGATGGCAGCCTTGTCAAATTCACTTTCGTCTAAAAGCACCTGGAAATAATGCTGTATATTTTGGTACAGCCGGTCGGAAATGAAGTCGTCGATCACCAGGTAGTCATCTGTGGCTAATTTGTCCATCCAAACTGACCATTGTTCGGTGGAATAGTTCATGACCTCTTGTGAACTTATAGTTTCCTTTTTTACCTACAATA
The DNA here is from genome assembly GCF_031569985.1 of Aliifodinibius sp. S!AR15-10. Lineage (NCBI taxonomy): Bacteria > Pseudomonadati > Balneolota > Balneolia > Balneolales > Balneolaceae > Fodinibius > Aliifodinibius sp. S!AR15-10. Next base: position 4,662 of record NZ_JAMQKA010000015.1, read on the forward strand.
TAATACTTACAATATAAAACGATGAGTAGATCTATCCTAAACCCCTTTATTCGTCCCCCAATCACTATCCAGTCTTTGACTCTCGATCTTCATGCGTTCACTCAGCGGAGATGTTGTTGGTGTCGTAAGACGACCTCTTTTTAGCGATCCTCTTTCTTGAGGAATAACCGGGGGACCTGTGGCAGGGCAAACCACTCGGCCACCGAATTATATCCCGAAGCGATATCCTGCAGAATATTATACCCATTTTTAACTGTTTTCAGAGCCTTATTGTAAGAGGAATCGGGTTCCTGTGCTTTTTCAATAAATGTTTTGATGCGTTCGAGGAAACCAGGTTTAACATCATCTTTTGACTCTGCCATTTCTATTTGCTGCATCTCTTCGCTGATCTCTTCCAATTCTTTTTGAACCTCTGCTGTCTCGACCGCTGGTTCTTTTTGTGCCCTCAGCTCATCCGTAAGCTTCTCTACATTCTGTTTTAGCTCCTTCAGTTCATAGAGTTCATATTCATTCAGCAGGTTCAGCAGCTGGTGGGTGAGGACCGCATATCGTTTACTGTCCTCATTTGAGTCCATGATGCCGGCGATTGAGTCCTTTTTGTACTTTCGATACCCGTTGGAAACACCAATACCCAAATTGGCCAACTCGGTATCTTTAGTGAGTAGCACCGCTTCTTTAATGGCGGGCTCAAGCCGTCCCTTCGCAACCATCCCCCGGATCTCTTTGGTATTCATAATCGCTTATTTGATTGGATTTATTTCGTAAATAAACCTGAATTTATTTCAAATACAAGCTATAAAAACATGATTTTTATAGATTTATTAGTAAATTATAAAATACTTGTCATAAAACCCTTCTCGAAATGTCGATAGATAACAAAAAAATTGACTGGGATACGCTGCTATTTGCCATCAAAAATGAGAAGTGTGTATTGTTTATTGGGTCGGAACTGGCACAAACCAAAGAGGGCAGTTATTTTAACAAGGCATTGTATGAGTTGCTGAGTGAGGACTACAAGGATAACAACTACTATTTTTCACGGGACGACCTGTTCGTTATTGATCACAAGTACCGGATCACGATCCTCAGTAAAATCGACAAGTTTCTGGAGAGCTCTTTTGATGAAGAGCTGTATGACAAGCTTGCCTTTATTCCATTTCACCTCGTTGTTTCCACTTCGCCCGACCTGTTCCTGAAAAAAGCATTCGAGAAAAATAATCTTCTCCAGGATTTTCATTATTACAGCTTCAGCGATAAGAGACCGGAGGATATCCCGGAACCATCCAGCAGCAATCCATTGATCTATAATATGACGGGGAGCACCGAAGATTCCTCTTCTTTGGTTATCACGTACAAAGACTTGTATAGTTATTTAAAAGCGATTTTGGGGAACAAGCCACTTCCCACAGTTTTGCTTAACGAATTAAAAAGTGGATCGCGCTTTATTTTCCTGGGATTCAAGTTCGAGAAATGGTATGTCCAGCTTTTGCTGGCCCTGCTTTATGATGAGATCCAGCGGGAAAATAACGAGGGACTGGCACCAGCCATAAATCTGCCTCTCGAAGCGGATGAGATATGCTCCCGGCAGTTCAACATCCATTTTGTTGAATCGCATATCAGGGAATTTGTGGATGCACTGTACACCCGTTGCGAAAAAGCCAATATGTTACGAAAGGTGGGCAAGAAAGAGGAATTGGTATCCAAACGTGCCCACCGGCTGGTGCAACAGGATAACATTGAAGAGGCGATCGAGCTGCTGTTCGATTACCTGGAGGATTTTGACCAGGATAAATATGATCGTATTGCCGGTATTTCCGCCCGTTACATCAGGATTAAGCGAAAGTTTAGTGAAGGAGTAATAGATCACAAAGAATCGAGTATCGAATTGGCAAAAATCGACAACGCCCTGCTGGATGTCATTGAGGAAGTGAAATCTATGGAAGACGCGGTAAGAATGTAGGTCAAGTAATAGTTGCGGAGGGATGATTATTGGATAGGATTTTGCAGCTAAGCTGCAGAATATGCTATGTGAGGATTTTCGCTTCATATATCTATCCCGATAAATACAGACTTTGAATGGGGTAAAATTAAATCGGTAAAGATGTTGTAGCCATGAAAAAACACAGGTACCCGGGCGTAAAGCCATTTTCGGTTACAGAAAGCAACCTGTTTTTTGGGCGCGAGTGGGATATAAACAGGCTGTTCAAATTGGTGAATGTGAAGCAGCTTGTGGTGCTGTACTCCAAATCCGGGTTGGGAAAAAGTTCGCTTATCAATGCCGGCTTGTTGCCAAAAATTAAAAATGAAACAAATTACAAACCGATCATTGTCCGGTTTGGAGGATACCGGGAAGGGCAGGCCACCCCGCCACTTACCGCGTTAAAGTCCAAAATATCCACCGGGGAAAGAAAAAAAACGCTGCTGGATAAGCTTGCCGTACCGGACGAATCGCTTTGGTATCACCTGAAGAGCGAGCAGCTCAATTCCGGAGAAGAGATCCCCCCTGAGCATCTCCTCATTTTTGACCAGTTTGAGGAGCTTTTTACCTATCCGGGGGTACAGATCCTGGAGTTCAAGCGAGCCCTTTCCGAGGCCCTGTACAGCTCTGTTCCAAAGTACTACCAGTCGGCTCTTGAAGAGAGTTTTAAAGAGGACCAGCATGTATTGACAGATGAGGAACTGGAGCTGCTGTACAAACCGGTTCGCCTGAAAGTGTTGTGTGCCATCCGTTCCGACCGTCTGAGCCTGGTCGACCAGTTAAAAGACTATATTCCTGATATCTTGGTCAATACCTATCAACTCTCTCCGTTGACCGTTACCCAGGCGGAAGAAGCGATACTGAGCCCGGCCTACCTGCAAGATTCCGATTTTATTTCCCCGCCCTTCGACTACTCTGAAGAGGCGATTGATAAAATTGTAAGCTTCTTGACAAAAGATGGTGCCCAAGATATTGAGTCATTCCAGTTGCAGATTTTGTGCCAGTATATCGAAGAAAGCATAGTGTTAGAGGGGAACGATACCTATGTGAAATATGAAGATGTAGGCGATCTGAGGGATATCTTTGAAACGTATTACGATAAGCTGATATCACGGCTGCCGGAGAGCGAACAACTGAGTGTTCGTAGATTCTTGGAAGAGGGACTCATTTTTGAAGAGGAGGAACGCCGTCTTAGCTTGTATGAAGGACAAATACACAAGACCTACGGGATCAGTAAAGAGTTACTTCAAAAACTTGTGGATACCCATATCATTCGTCCCGAGCCCAATACCGCCGGTGGTTTTTCGTATGAATTGAGTCATGATTCACTGGTTAAACCTATCTTGCGAGCCTACCACAAACGGCGGGATGAAGAAGAGCGGGCGTTAGAGGAAAAGCGCCGTCAGGAAGAATATGAAGCATACAAAGAGCGTCTTCTCAAAAAGACAAAAAAAATCAGGCGCCGGTTTATTTATGGCGGTGCAGCGGCTATTGTTGCAGCTATTCTCGTTGTTATTTTCTTCGTGATGTCGCAGAGCTATCGGGAAGCACAGCAGGATCTGCGTCGCATGGAGTTTTTGGTCGATACCGAAGATTGGTATCGAAACCTGGTACTGAATTTTGATAATGATACACAGAAAGAGATCTACATTCGAAGTACCGAGGAGTCGGCTTCGTTACTCTCTGAGGTGCTTGATATTGGTCTGCAGAATGAACGGTTGATAGAAGAGGGGACTTTGAAGAATCAGCCCCAGTTGATGTCGCTGAATATTGCCAACCAGGCCCTGGAAGAGCTCTCGTGGGACAAAAATCTGGCAATACAGCTGGCGCGAGGTGCCATTGAACTTAACGACAATATCATAACACAGGCCGTTTTGGATGAGGTGTTGGCCAGGACCAACTTCAATCTGCAGTCATTTGAGGTCAACAATGAAGTGCTGCTGGCCCTCGGGTTTCGTGATGAAGGAGAGGTCGTCAAAGTGACACCGGCAGACATAGAACTACTCGAAATCCAGGAGCAAGCGAATTCGTTTGTTAACACCAGCACGCGTTCGCTGCCCGGTTGGAGGGACCATGAATTTGATAACTCAGGGGTTTTTGGGAGTGAGCGAAAACATTTTGCCGACGTCACCAGGAGTGGCCACCGGGTCGTAACAATCGATACGGTTAGCAATAAGCTTGAAATTTGGGAGGGGCAGGATAACGGCTTCAGGCGGGTACAGACACTCTCCCAGGGTTGGCGTTTGGACTACAACCGCATATCAAATTTGGCGATCTCCAATACAGGAAACTATGTAGCGGTCTCCCACAATGACGGGAATTTGATCTGCATAAACCTGGAAGATGAAGCGTTTGATCAAATAAATCTGCGGGATCTCACCAAGCTGGGAGTAACTGCTCCACACCTCAGGTTTTCGCCGGACAGCAAGTTCCTGCTTATATTTGCTCCCAATTCAGTTGCAGCCGCTTATAACATAGAAAACCAGCGCATTACGAAGCAGTGGCGGGCTGATCGCTCACAATTCACATTTGGACATGGCAACAACTATCTCGTTTCGGTGATTGATAACCAGGTCCGTGTAGAACATGTGGATGCTGACCCGGATAGCGTGAAGGAATTTAATCACAATGAACCGGTGAGTTATGCCGCCTTTTCACCGGGTAATCGCTATGTCATTGCGGAGGGCCGAAGCGGTCGTTTTCATATCTGGGATGTGAAACTTACCCAAAAACCGGTCAAGCAGCTCAATACAGGCTCGCAAGATCCTTATTTTTCAACATATTCCACCAACATTGCAGAAACATCGGCAGCTGATTCCTCCAGTCTGAATAATGTCAATTTCCGGATGACGTCGCCACCCCCGGTTATCTTTAGCGAGTCGGGAGAACAATTTTTGACGCGTTCAGGAAATCAAATATACATCTGGGAAACCCCATATGTGCTGATCCATCGTCAAAAACAGCAGCGCGATGCGTTTTACGCCCGCTACAACATTACGGAGCTAAACGAATCTCAGAAAATTGCCTACAACATCGTCAGTACAGACAGCCTGTTGGCCGGAGAACGAGAGGAGTTGCTAAACCTGGCCCGGAACTATTATGATGCCGAGAAATATGAAATGGCGATCGAATTTTACAATAAAGTAATCGATATCTCTGAAGTAGATGAGTTGAGCATTGAAGTCTATAACGAGTTGGGTAACAGCTATTACGGGGTTGGAAAATACCAGCAGGCGATTCCGCATTACGAACGCGCCCTGGAGATAGATCCCGATTACAAGTGGGCACTTGGAAACCTGGGACTGGTCTATAATAATTTGAAGGAAGATGAACTGGCTATTGAATATCACAAGAAGGCCCTTGCTATAGACCCGCTTTTTACCGCCTCGTTGAATGGTCTTGGGAATGTGTATTATGAGCAGAAAAAGTACAAGGAGTCGATTCCGTATTACCAAAAGTCAGTCGAATCAGATCCCCTTTATAAATGGTCATGGCGCAATCTCGGGATGGCTCTGTATTACGAAGGCCGGTATGATGAAGCGTATGAGAGCCTGGCTGAGGTATTGGAGATAGACCCTGCCTACAACATTGCCCTGGAATGGAACCAGTTGGGAAATGGATTTTATGAAGAGAAGAATTATGATCGTGCACTTTTGAGTTACCAAAATGCCGTGAGGGTGGATCCCGGATATAAATGGGCGCTCTACAACTTGGGCAATGTAGAATTTGCCCGGGAAAATTACTATAACTCATACCTCAACTTTAAAAAGGCCCTCGATGCCGATCCACAATATTCTGACGCCGTGGTCGGGATGATCGATGCCTACGAAGCTGGCTACGCCGCAGAATCCGGATTTGCAGAGCTTTTGGGAGAAAGCAACTGGATTAAATACTGCAGAGCAAAAGTGTATGTCAGGAACAAGCAGCTAAATGAGGCATACCGTGAGTTTCTCCAAATTTCCAGTGATTTCAGTTATCCCAAAGCCTACGACTGGATTGAGCTGGGCACTAACTTCCTGGGACAGGGAGAACAGGGGCTTGAAATGGCCCGATCATCATTTGAAAGGGCGGTACAGCTTGCACCTTCAAATTACTCGACAATCGCCAGCACATACTACTCTGAGCGGCGTTACCAGGAAGCGGTGGAATTCCAGGAGCGCGCAGTGGAATATAATCCTCATGATACCAACGAATTGTGGAACTTGAGCTGGTATCAACTTTTTGCGGGCCGTTTCCAGGATGCTATTGTCAATTCACGAAAAGTTGTCAACATGGATTCAACGCAGACCGGCGTGTATACCAACCTTGCCTTGGGATACCTTTTCAACGGCCAATACAATGAAGCTGAGAAAGTTTACCTGGAATGGATGGATAAAGAGTATCCCTTTGACACCGGTTACGAAACCTTCCGAAATGCTTTTCTGAAAGATCTCGAAGATCTGGAGGCAGCCGGCGTAACCCATCCGGATGTGACCCGCATCCGAAGTCTACTTTCAGAAAAGAGAACAAACATCCGCTAAGGTTTTATATCGGCTATTTTGGTCTTATTTTCCAGCAATCTTAAAAAAACAGATTGAAGCTTGGAAAATATTACCGATCAGTACAGAGCCCTGTTGCCGGATAACCTATTTCTTGCTTTGGGCGAAATTGGGCCGGCGTTTCCTGTTGACATTCTTTCCCCGGTAGAGCGCGAGGAATATAATACGTTTAGTCATCGGCGCCGAAGGAATGAATTTCTTTCTACCCGCGGGCTCATCAAGGAATTTGTTGCGGATCTGGGACTTGATGAAGCCATTTTTGAGATTGAAAAAGATGACCTCGGCAAGCCGTTTGGAATGTACCAGAATCGGCGGTATAACCTGAGCCTGGCTCATACCGGGCAAAAAGTAATCTGTGGCCTTTCACAGAGCATTCCATTGGGAGTGGATATTGAACCGACCGATCGCAACGTGAACGAACGCTTGAGAGATCGCATAATGCATCCCGTTGAGAAGAAGGAACTAAAGGAAGAATCGCTGCTCAGGCTCTGGACCTTGAAGGAAGCACTGGTCAAGCTGCAGGGAAAAGGATTGAGAACCAACCTGAATCAAATTAAGCTCACACCGTTGGACAAACAGGTTTTCACCGGCATCTTTGATAATGAGAAAAGAGCCAAAATTTGTAGTTTTAAGCATTGCAATCACTGGATTGCCGTAGCCTTTTACCAGGAAAATTAAAGGTCAGTACTACACAGCACATGAATATTATTTCCTATTCCCGCGAACAAATTCAAGAGGAATTAGCCCACGCTCGGACAAAACACCGGGAAACAAACGACCATATTCGTCTCATTTTTGCACCCACGCGCATCAACCATGATAACTTTGAACGGGCCTGTGATATCTATAGCCACATAGAACCCGAGAATTATGATACCGTTGTTGTGATAGAATCTTTTCCAAAGGTTCTGGACAAAAAGCTCCCGATGCCCTCAAACAAGTTCTTTGAAACCCCTCTGGGCAGGGTGCCGGTAAATGATTTTTTGCGGAATGAGCTCTGCGATGAAGACGATGATTTTTATATCAACGATGAAGGCTACAGCCGGGATATGAGTCTCTATCAGCAGCTGATGATTTTGCAATGTGTGTGTAGTGATTTTTCTGTTCTTAGCATCCAGATTGCAGATAATGATCCGGCAATAATAAAGGAATTGGCGTATGTGCTGGAGGAGGTGCTGGCCTCGCACAACGCTCTGCTTGTCTTTTGTTGCGACCTGGAGAATAGCCGGAAGCACGAGTTTCAAAAAGTGAAGGAGATTGTGGAAAGTGAAAATGAATCGCGATTGATGAACTATCTGAATAGTGGAGAATCCAAAATTACCGGGACTACCTCGTTTATTGCCGGGGTACTTGTGGCTTTTGCATGGGATCTGAAACTTAGTTTCCTGAATGGCGAATATGAAGAGTATGACGGCAGCTTGCTGACCGGCTATGCCGACAGGGAATCGATTATTCGGAATGTTTGATTGTGCTTTGTCAGCAATATCCTCGGTTCCAATTATTATGATAACATTAGAATAAATAGACATGGGGAAAACTGTTTCTATAATCGGGCTGGGGGCGTTGGGGAGAACGCTGGCCTATGCAATGGATCTGCAAGGGTATGAAATTTACAGCCTGTTTAACCGCACGGTCTCTAAAGCAGAAGCGCTGGCAGATGAACTCAATGTTAAAGTGAGCGGCTCGCTTCCAAAGTCTGAAGAAGAACTGGGGGAATTCATTTTTATAACGGTGAGTGATGATGCGATCGCCGGGGTGGCTGAGAATCTCGCTGAGGAGCTATGGGACCTTTCCGGTAAAACAGTAGCCCACTGTTCCGGCAATGAAACTTCTGAACTACTGGAACCACTAACGGAAACCGGCGTAGAAATCGCTGCTTTTCATCCGCTGCAAACCTTTAATTTAAATTCAAACCCCAGGATTTTTCAGGATATTTATATTACCCTGGAAGGTCAGGAGGGTGCCGTCAGTCAGCTTGAACTTGTAGCCAAACGCCTTGGAGCTCATTACCTGCATGTCACGCCAAAAGCCAAAGCTCATTTGCACGCTGCCGCTGTTATGGCTTCAAACTACCTCATTACGCTGATGCAGCTTGCGGGCAATATTGCAGAGATGGGCGGTATGGATCACCAAGAGGCCCGAAAAGCATTGCAGACACTGGTCAAGACGACCGCGGAAAACGGAACTGCAGAGAATCTATCCGATGTACTGAGTGGTCCCATTGCGAGGGGGGACCTGCAAACTATTGTAAAACATCTGGATTTACTGGAACAAAATAAACAGATTAGTTCGTTATACAAGCTGTTGGGATTTGAAACGGTGAAAGTGGCAGAAAGAAAAGGAACACTTTCCGTAGAACAGGTAATACAGATGCAGAATCTGCTGAAGTAGGTGAAGGCGTAGAGATGCCGGATGGATTTAATCGAAAAGATTTTTACAAACGGGTCTATGAGGTGGTAGCCCAAATCCCGAAAGGAAAGGTGACCACTTACGGAGCCATTGCATCTTACCTTGGGGTGGTCTCGGGTGCTCGTATGGTGGGATACGCCCTGAACAAAGCCGTTGAAACTGAGATACCGGCTCACCGCGTATTGAATCGCCTGGGAGAGTTGACAGGCCGTGCCCATTTCCCCGATGATACCATGCGGGAACGCCTTCAACAGGAGAACATTACATTTGTTGCGGAGTATACAGTAGATATAGAACAACATTTTTGGGATCCCAGTGAAGCTAAAATTGGAACAAACTAGATCGTATATGAGTAAGAGATTAAACGCCATAATTATCCCGGTTTTCCTGATATTTTTGATCCTTTTTAACGGGGTGTCGTATGCACAACAACTTTCGGATTCGGAACTGATGAAGGATGTAAATAGTGAGGAACTGCAGGAGATAATCGATTCTTATGAAGGCGAAAAAGCAGTGCTGGTGAACATGTGGGCTACTTGGTGTGGACCCTGTGTTGAAGAATTTCCCCATATTGTGAAACTGCAACGCAAGTATGAAGATCAACTTCAGGTTGTTTTTGTCTCTGCAGATTTTGACAAGCAGGCGGCACTCGAATTTTTACGAGAGCAGGAGGTAGACTGGCAAACATTTTTTAAAACCGGAAAGGACGAAGTGTTTATCAATTCACTATCCGACAAATGGACTGGCGCGATGCCGTTTACAAAGATTCTCAATCCCGAGGGTAACCTCGTAGCAAGTTGGGAAAACAAAGCGGATTTTTCTACTTTTGAAACTAATGTTAAACAGGCCCTAAATCCTTAAAAATCATGAAGAAACAAGCCTTTAAAATTTCTGTATTTTTGACTCTGATTGTAGGAATAGCAGCGTGGGCGTTTTATCCCGCGGAAACCAAACTGGTGGATGAGTTAGAGCTTGGCAGTACGGCTCCCATGACCGATGTGGAAGTGAAGGATGTATCTGGAGAGATGCTTACGCTCTCTGAAGTTGCAAGAGAAAATGGACTCTTGGTGATATTTAGCTGTAATACCTGTCCATGGGTTCACCAGTGGGAAGACCGCTACAACCCGATTGCTAACCTTGCCAAAGAGAAGGGGATCGGCATGATTGCCCTTAATCCCAACACGACCTACCGCGATCGCGGTGATGGTTTTGAGGATATGAAGCAGCGTGCCCAGGAAAAGAATTACCAATTTCCATATGCAGTGGATGCAAATAACAAGCTGGCCGATGCATTCGGTGCCACGCGCACGCCCCACATCTTCCTGTTCAATTCCGATTTGAAGCTGGTATACCGCGGCGCTATCGATGACAATGCAAAATCAGCTGAAAATGTGGATCAGCATTACCTGCGCGATGCCATTAACCAGCTTACAGCAGGGGAGGAGATATCAACCAAGACATCAAAATCACTGGGTTGCACGATTAAACGAGCGCGGTAAGCTTTGATGTGCGACGCACTTCCAAAGTGCGTCGCACATGATTACTGCGCGTTTTAATATTTTTGAGGTTTGTCCATTGGGCAAACCTCTTTTTTATTTTATTTTTAGTGGTTATGCCAAAATGGAAACTACACACCGAATTCAGATTTGATGCCGCTCACTTTATTGAAGGATACGACGGCAAATGTGGACGCATGCACGGCCATTCCTACCGCGTGCTGATGAAAGCGGAATCCAGCGAGCTTAATCCCTCAGAATATTTGGACAGTCCTGATATGGTTTGTGATTTCCGGGAGCTCAAATGGGCCGCCAAAGATTCCGAAAAAGGAGGACTGGATCACAGCCTGCTAAACGAGAAAATGGACTGCTCTACCACTGCCGAGCGGATCGCCGAATTCATTCACAAAGAGACGAGCAAACGCATACCTGACAATATTGATCTCACCGTGACCGTTTGGGAGACGGAAGATTGCTGGGTTGAATACACCGATTAATCATGTTTAATTCCTCTGAACTGCAACATAATGTCCTTGACGCCAATACCTTTGGGGAGGTGGAATATCCCCTGATGGAGGATTTCTATACTATCCAGGGCGAAGGAGCACACACTGGCAAGGCCGCATATTTTATCCGAACTGCGGGGTGTGATGTCAATTGTTGGTGGTGCGATGTCAAAGAGAGTTGGGATGAGGAGGAGCACCCAAAAGTGAAGGTGGATGAGATTGTGGCCCGTGCCAAAGAAAGTGGCGCACAGATCGCCGTGATTACCGGCGGTGAGCCGTTGCTGCACGATCTGTATCCATTGACTCACCGTCTCAAAGAAGAGGGACTAAGGGTTCATATCGAAACGAGTGGTTCTTCAAAACTCAGTGGGAATCTTGACTGGATAACCCTTTCCCCGAAACGCTTTAAAGAACCCCTGGATGAGATTTTTCCTCACGTAGATGAGCTGAAAATTGTGGTGTTGAAAAAGAAGGATCTCGAATGGGCAGAGGAGAATGCAGCGAAATGTCCTGAGGGAACCAAGCTTCTTCTACAGCCGGAATGGGATACGCCTTCCTCTATGGATCTCATTGTAGAATACGTAAAGAAGAATCCGGAGTGGGGCATCAGCCTGCAGACTCATAAGTTTCTGGGCGTTCGGTGAGCGCTTAATCTCTGCGTAGCTTGTGACACCTTTGAGCAACTTTGAGTAATAACAACTTGCGTGATACGTGATCCGTAACGCGTAATTTTAGCTCCTGTTACGAATCACGTATTACGCATAAAGAAAAAAGCCCATACCAAAGATAGGCATGAGCTTTTTTGAAATAGGATAGATCATTATTTACCGTTCCTCAACGGGAACCCAATCCAGGTTTTTCTCACCAACATAGAGCGCACGGGGTCGAATCAAGCGGTTGTTTTCAGCCTGCTCAATGTAATGGCCCGTCCACCCGGAAACACGACTCATGGCAAAAATACACGTGTAAAGGTCGGGCTTTATTCCCATAGAGTAGTAGACAGTTGCTGAGAAGAAGTCGACGTTTGGATCAATGTTTTTTTCACCTTTCATAGTCTCAAGGATCGCTTCCGACCAGTTGTAAAGCTCAATGTGACCGGTCTCTTCAGAAAGTTGCTTGGACATACTGCGCAGGATCTTGGCACGGGGATCCATTGTTTTGTACACGCGGTGACCGAAGCCCATGATTTTTTCTTTGTTGGCCAGTCGATCTTTTACAAACTCAACAGGATCAGCGTCTTCCTCTTCAATTTCAAGCAGCATGTTCATCACCGCTTGGTTGGCACCGCCGTGGAGTGGACCCTTGAGGCACCCGATTGCACCGGTAATAGATGAAAACATATCTGATTCGGTTGCACAAATGGTACGGCTGGTGAATGTGGAAGCGTTCATGCCGTGCTCGGCGTGCAGGATGAGGCAGAGATCCATCGTTTTTTCCGCCTGCTCTCCTGGATGTTCGCCATTGAGCATATAAAGGAAATTATGTGCCGTGCTCTGATCTGAAAGCGGATCCACCGGCTCTTTTCCGTTCCTGATGCGATCAAAAGCTGCAATGATCGTCGGCATTTTAGCGGTAATTTTAATCGCCTTCTCAACCCAGGCTTCTTTTCCCTCTTTTTCGCCTGTTTCAAAGAAATCACCCAGCATGGAAACGCCAGTGCGGAGCACTGACATCGGTTCCGCTGATTTTGAAGTGCTACTGATGTATTCGAGAACAGGTTCGGGAAGGGACCGTGCTTCCTGCATCTTTTTGTTCAGGTCTTCCAGTTCATCTGGGTTCGGTAACCGGTCATACCAAAGGAGAAAACAGACCTCTTCAAAAGTTGCATTTTCAGCGAGGGTTTCAATACTGTAACCATCATAAATCAACTCTCCCTTTTGTCCGTCAATAAAACTTTTGTGAGTGCTGAATGCGACAATTCCGTCTAATCCCTTATTGATATGAGGATATTGACTTAGATCAATGTCTGTTTTTACGCTCTCGGCCATGCCTGTTCTCCGGTTTAAATTTGTTTTATCAGTTTCGAAATTCGGGTCAAATATAATACGGAAGTGATAAAAATTCAGGTACTAACTTGGATAAAACGTTAAGATGCCTTCACTTACCGATATTAACTAACATTCATAGAGAAATGAACGTTTGTAATCTAGCGAACAAAATTGAAGACCATGTGAATGCTATTGATTTGATTTTGCCTCTTCCCAGTACCCATCCATCTGTTCCAGGGTCGCGTTATTGATCTCCAGTCCCTCTTTTGCAAGGCTCTCCTCCACAAACCGAAACCGATCTTCAAATTTACGGTTCGTCATTCGCAGTGCGTCTTCAGCATTAATATCGTAAAATCGGCCCAGATTAACGAGAGAGAAAAGAAGGTCGCCAAACTCTTTGCTGCTCTCTTCTTTGTCTTTTTTTTCGAGAGCCTCTCGCAATTCATTGAGTTCTTCTTTGACTTTATCCAAAACCTGGGAAGATTCAGGCCAGTCGAACCCCACATTTGCCGCTTTCTCCTGCATTCGTTGAGCTTTGATGAGCGCGGGCATATGGATTGGAATTCCATCTAGCACCGAGTTTTTACCCTCTTTCATTTTGATAGACTCCCAGTTTTCGGCGACTTGCTGTTCATCTTCAGCAACTTTATTCCCAAAAACATGTGGGTGGCGCCGGATAAGTTTTTCCTGGATGGAAAGAATGACATCTTCGATACTGAAAGATCCCGTCTCTGAAGCCATTGTGCTGTGGAACACGACGTGAAGCAGCAGATCTCCAAGCTCTTTCTTCAGCTCCTCAAAATTGTCTTGGTCGATAGCATCAACGGCCTCATACGCCTCTTCAATGAGATTGTCCTTGATACTTTGATGCGTCTGCTTGCGATCCCATGGACATTCCTTGCGAAGTCTTTTTATAATCTCAACTAAATCTTCAAATTCGGTCGTAGCTTCCATTTGTAAATAAAATAACAGTGTGTCAGTTAACAGTGATCAACAAGTTATCCGAAATGATAACGTAATTTTGCACGAAAGTGAATCATAGCTCCAGTTTAATGTTGGGCAAGTATCTGTTCACTGTCTTCTGATAACTGTATACTGATTACGTTTTTCGCTTTTTCTTTTTGGCCGCCGGGAAGAGGATGTTGTTCAGAATAAGCCGGTATCCGGGGCTGTTGGGATGAAGACTCAAGTCGGTCGGCGGATCGTCTACCCGGTGCGTGTAATCTTCCGGATCATGACCAGCATAGAAAGTGAACGTGCCCCGGCCGTAATTACCGTGGATATACTTCACCATGTTTCGGCCCGGGCTCTCCCCGAGAATCACTACCGACTCCTTGACTTTCTCTTTCTGGAAGGCCGTTGTCTGCCCGTAAAATCCCTTTATGCTGCTCACATGGTTTTGGGTCAGCATCGTGGGTACGGGGTCCCACTTGGCAGAGAATTCAAACAGTGTAAAAAAGTCCAGTTTTTGATCTACTTGGTTCAGCTGCACCGGCACATCAATATCGGCGTGCTCATATTCGGTGGGATCCAGGCTGATATTGAAATCCGTAAAGGCCAGTGTTTTGGAATAGTCCAGTTTCTGCTGGGCATTGGGATCGGCCGGGTCGCCGTCAAAAGGAGTGGGAGCGATATCGACTCCTTCTGCACTTAGCGCGATGTCAAAAGTGTCGGTACCGGAGCACATCGAAAAGAGGAATCCGCCGTTACCAACGTATTCTTTAATTTCGCGGGCCACAGCCTTTTTTTCATTGCTTACTTTGTTGTAGCCCATCTCGTCGGCCATCGCCTCCATCTGGTTAACCTGGGTGATATACCACGGGTGATTCCGGTAGGAGACCCAGAACTTTCCGTATTGGCCTGTGAAATCCTCGTGGTGCAGGTGCAGCCAGTCATACTCCGAAAGTTTGCCGTTCAGTACTTCCGGATCCCAAACCTTGTCGTATTCCACTTCTGCATAGGTCAAGGCCAGCGTAACGGCATCATCCCAGGGAAGTGCCTGTTTGGGCGTATACACCGCAATTTTCGGTGCTTTGTCTAGCTGAACGACGGAAGTATTTGACTGCGGCTGCTCTACTTCCGAGATAATCTGGGAAGCTTCAGCTGCTCCAATGGTACGGGCTTTCACATTTTTAAGGCGCGTTTCCTGGAGCAGGGCATCGGAGTAGGGGGCAAGGAAACTTCCTCCTTTGTAATTGAGAAGCCATTGTACCGAATTGCCATCCTTTAGGTAGTTGAATACGATGCCATAGGCTTTGAGGTGATTGGTCTGCGAGGCATCCATCGGGATGAACACTTTCTGCTGGGCAAATGTCGCAGCACTTAAGCCGAAGATAAAGGCAAGTATCAATAACGAAACACGTTTCATATCAGGTTTGGGGATTTTTGAATTCTTGAATTCTATCGCGTGCATATGATGCATAGAAACCGTTTGGAAACTCTAACAATATATTTTCATACAGGGTTTGGACCTGCTGCTGATTTGCTGGTAGATCAGCAGGGGGTGGGGGCGATTCGCCAAATAAGGTCTCGCGTGTCTTTTGGGATTCAATTTTAATGTCATTCGATACAACCTGGTCGGCGATTCGGGCTTTTTCCCACATCAGGCGCTCGCGCAGGGCGGAGGCTTGTCCCCAGCGCTCTAGGTAGTCACTGATGGCACTGTAGGTAATCTGGGTTAGTTCCGGGGTAATATGTTTGCTCAGCTCCAGCAGAGCCTCATCCATCAAGGGATGGTAGGCCTTACCTCCTAGAATCGGTCTCAACGCTTTGATCGCTGCTTCTTCATCACCCTGGTTGAAATGCTCCAGCCCGTTGGCGAAAGGTTCAATTATAGAACCGGTACTGTCTGCGCTCAGTCCTTTTTGAATCCAAATGCGAAGTTGCACAGCATCGTTGGCGTAATAGGAGGTTGTCTGCTTTTCGAGCGCATTGAGCTGTATTTTGGCAAATTCGTAATCACCGGCATAAAAATCGGTCAGCGCCAGGTAGTAGCGCGTTTTTTCTGCCAGTGCACCGATTTTTTCCTGCTTGTTGCTTTTGGTAAACGCGATCCTGGCCCGGGCATAGTCGCCCTGATAAAGCTTGATTCTGCCCTCTACATAAAATTGTTGCGCCACGCTGGCCTCGTTGTTCCGGGATCGAAGCTTCTCGAGGTAGTCTGTGGCCAGATCGACATCATGGAGATAGTCAATGGCTAGTTCAGCCTGGCGAAGCAGCACTTTACCCATCTGGTCATAATACGGCGCCTCACGCCGCAGTTGCGATAAAATATCGAATGCCTGCTGGTAAAGGGAGTCCCGCCGTTGAGCATAAGCCAGGTTATAGTCTGAGAGATAGTCTGCCCACTCAGCGTACACCCGTGAGAGCTGCTCCATGCTCTGGAATTTGGCGGAGATAATGTCATTTTCGATATAATATCCATAAGCCTGTTCCGCCAACTCATATTCCTGTTCAGAAAGAAGTTTATTTCCGAGTCCAAGCAGGCTATACGTTACTTCATTGGTTTTTTCTTCATAGCCTTTTGCCGTAGCCACGGCGCGTTCGTACAGGTTGCGTTCCAGCAGTAGCCATTGGTGCAGCTGGTGCAGGCGCCGATGCGCAGGGTGGTTGAGGGAGAGCTCATCCAGGAACTCCTCAATTTCAAGGATGGCGATGTCGTGCAGATACTGATCTCCATAGCGGATCAGGCTGCGCTGCACGTAATCAATGCGATCGGGCTCTTCCCGAACAAGTTCAAGAAACTCATTGATTGCCGCTTCATATTGTCCGGCTTGCATATAGGTGTTGGCCAGCTCGGTAGCAAGGAGGGTGGAGTTTCTAAATCTTTGGCGGGCACGTTCATAGACTTCGACCGCTCTGCTGAAATCGCGTCGGTCACTCATGGCACGGGCCACCTCGAGGTAAGTTTGAAAATTGCTATACCGGTTCAGGGTTTGATTCCATATGGAATAAGCTTCTGCGGTATCACCCTGGATGTGATAGATCTCACCGAGCCGGATGTTGGCCTGTCCCCCAAAATTACCTTCTTCTGACGCCTTTTGTGTCATCGCGATAGCTTCATCATACCTCTTCAAATTGACAAGACATTCGGTCGCTTTTTGCAGAAAAAGGTAGTTGCCGGGGTTTTGTTGGTGCAATCTGTTGAAAACCCGGAACGCCTGTTCATACTGTTGCTGCTGCATCAGCTGATTGCCAACATGATATTGTTGGTCGTTCTGTGCACGCAAAGGTAGCACAGCCAGGCACAGCAAAAAAAGCAAAGAGACTCCGTATGCTAGCAATTTGTTAATCATGGAGTGGAACTATTTATACTGATAGATACCAGTTCTGGTGCAAATATTTTAAGCTTCTGATACAGCGAGTGCAACGGCAAACCGACGACATTGTAAAAGTCGCCCTTTATATGCTTCACAAACAGAGCACCCCAGTCATCTTGAATGCCATAAGCGCCCGCTTTGTCCATCGGGCTACCGGATGCTACATATTCACGAATTTCAAACTTATCCAGCTTTCCGAATGTTACGTCTGTACTCTCGAAAAACGTCAATACTTCACGTTTGTTACCAGCAGTAAAACTTTTAACAATCGCAACACCGGTTAAAACCTGGTGCGTTGTATCGCTGAGGTCAAGCAACATCTCTTCAGCATCGGTGGTAGTTTCCGGTTTTTCTAAAATGGCTTGCCCTTTAACAACGATTGTATCTGCTCCGATGACCAGCACATCTGCTGAATCATTCTCATCAGCTACCTGCTCAGCTTTTCTCATGGCAAGCATCTGGACGATATCGGCCGGTTCTTTTGTAGCATCGTATTGTTCATCGGCATTACTAACCTGTACTGTAAAATCGACATTGATCTGCTTAAGAAGTTGTTTGCGCCTGGGACTTCCGGAAGCAAGGATGATTTTCACTGTACTATTCAAGCTCAATTATTTAACGAAATTTTTAAAAATATCCTACACATGTCTAATAAAAGCAATTTCTTGCAAACAAGTTCAGGATAAGGAAAGATCAAGAAAAAGCAAGTCATTTCTTTGAATCTGGAATGTAACGCTATCTTTGGTGAGTCAATTTTCCAAGGACAAGACTAAGAAGTCAAATATTTTAGAATCAAAATAAAATTTATTTAATAAACAGTAGTTGTTATCTCAAGGGAATGAACTAAGCGTTTTTGGAATTCCTCATATTTAGATACTTTCTAGGTTCAATAAATTACAAAAGATTGAAAAGCTTATATGGTTGCAAAGCAAAGAACACGATCCGGCAGCGATGCGATGTTATTCTCTTCCTGGAATTATAAAACACTAATACTGGGATTGGTATTGGTTATTGTTGGCTTTACAGCGATGTATATCGAGAATGAGGTGCAGGGTTTTATCTCTCTGTATGTCTCACCAATTATGATTATGGCCGGCTACATTACTGTAATTTTTGCTATCATCAAACATGATAAAAGGAATGACGACAACGCTGAGTAAGATTTGGATCGATTAATTAACTATGCCTTTCTTCTGCTGTTAATTTTTCTGTTTGTATTGGAAGCCGGTGCCGACGTGAGGCCACGCATAGGGATCGCCCTGCTGGCAGCACTTTTTTTTAGTCTACTCGTTTTTATTATGAATTGGCTCACACTGGATGGGGCAATAGCGGCAACCGTTTTTGGTGGAATTGCTTTTGGTGTCGGGGGATGGGAAATTGCGGCCCTGATACTACTGTTTTTTATAACCAGCACGCTACTCTCTTTAAAATCAGTGGTCATTATTGAAGAAACAGCTCAAGCCTTTTCAGAGCGAAAACGCAGAGATGGCATACAGGTCTGGGCGAATGGTTTTTGGATGGCCCTTTGTATCATCGCGGGCTTTGTATTTGAAATGGACTTATTTACTATTGGAGCGGCTGCTGCCATATCGACCGCCACCGCCGACACCTGGGCCACTGAAATGGGCAGTAACAGGTTTGGTGGTAAAACCTACCTGATCACCAACTTTAAAACCGTAAAAGCGGGCGAAGAGGGAGGTGTAAGCTTGTATGGTACATTGGCTGCACTCTGCGGTAGCCTGATGATAGCTTTTGCTTCTGTGATGCTTTTCTCAATATCATGGACTACCAGCCTGTCAGCGGTGTTCCTGTCGGGATTTTTGGGTTGTATTGCTGATTCCTATTTTGGAGCGACTTTCCAGCGGGATGATCACATCGTTAATCTTGGATCGGATGATTCCCGTCTGAATATTAAGCTCAATAATAATTTTGTTAATTGGGCAGCTACCGGCTTCGGTTCACTGACTGCCATAATCATAAACCTGTTCCTATTATGAAACCATGGTATAAACAACTGCACTGGCAAATTATCATCGGGTTGGTGCTGGGCCTGTTTTGGGGATTGGCCGCCAGTCTTACCGGACTTACTGAATTTACGACTGACTACATAAGTCCCATTGGAACCATATTCATAAATTTGCTCAAGCTCATAGCTGTGCCCTTGGTCTTGGCATCACTTATTGTGGGAGTAACCAGTCTCAATGATATCGCCAAGCTTTCGCGGATGGGGGGGAAGACGATTGCTTTTTATATGGTGACTACAGTGCTCGCCATTACCATCGGTTTAACGGTTGTAAATGTCATTCAGCCCGGCACATTCCTGCCAAAAGAAACACAGGTGGAGCTGATGGAGGGATACAAACAGAACCTGGAGGGATCAAGCGAATCGGCCCAGGAAGTTATGGATCGGAGCCCGCTAGCCTTTTTTGTAGATATTGTACCTCAAAATTTTTTCGCTGCCACCTCCGACAACTCCAACATGTTGCAGGTGGTGTTTTTGGCAATACTTTTCGGCATAGGCATTATCCAGCTGCCGATTCAGAAAGGGGAGATTCTGATCAATTTTTTTGATTCCCTGAACGAGGTCATCATAAAGATTGTCGATTTTATCATGCTGGCGGCGCCCTATGGTGTGTTTGCACTGATGGCAGGAGTTATTGTGGATCTGGCCGGCGATGACCTGACGCGTGCGCTTGACCTGCTTGGTGCACTGGGATGGTATTGCGTTGCGGTGTTGCTTGGGTTATTCCTGCATCTCACCCTGGTATATGCGAGCCTCTTCAAACTTTTTAGCAATATGAAGCTTACCGATTTTTTCCGTGCCATCCGTCCCGCCATGCTTTTGGGATTCAGCACCAGTTCCAGCTCCGCAACCCTTCCAGTAACTATGGAGCGGGTAGAAAAGAATGTGGGGGTGGATGAAGAGGTTTCCAGTTTTGTGCTACCGGTGGGCGCCACTATTAATATGGATGGGACGAGCTTGTACCAAGCGATTGCTGCCGTTTTTATCGCACAGGCACTGGGACTCGATCTCTCCATCGCACAGCAGCTCACTATTGTTCTAACAGCTACATTGGCTTCGATCGGATCGGCCGGCGTTCCCGGAGCGGGCATCATTATGCTTGTGATAGTCTTGCAGGCTATCGAAGTACCGGTAGAGGGCATTGCTCTGATACTCGGCGTCGATCGCATCCTCGATATGTGTCGAACAGCGGTCAACATAACCGGTGATGCCGCCGTATCAGTGGCAGTTGCGCATACCGAGGGGCTGTTGGGAGATATGCATTTTGACGACTAACAGTCAAAGACAGATGGAATTGTAAAAAAATACAGTAAATCCTTTTGGTTAAAGCATTTAAAGCCATTTCTGATTAAATTATTGTAGAACAATAAGTTGTGTTCTCTGTATAAAAGTTGTAAATCGATAATGATGGGAGGAACATCTGGGCCGGGAGTTAAGCTGGGATGTCCCAATAACTTTTAAAGTTTTTTGCAAAACACGAATGGTGCAGAGCTCATTGCGTTCGGGGTTAAATCATCATAATTTGATAAGCCTAAAATTCTTTGATTTAATTCCCAAAATGGCTTTGTTATAAACGTGGAGAGCAAAAATACTATGAAAAAGAGAAGTTAGTGCCTATGTCGTCACAGATACGAAGAAAAATTTATATTAAATTTTTTTTGTTGACGCTGCTTGTGGTGTTCAATCCGCTCTTTTCGGCTGCCCAGTCATACCAGCCGGGCGATATCATTATCACAGAATTTATGGCTAATCCTGATGCCGTGTCAGATGATAATGGGGAGTATATTGAGCTATACAACAGGCGTTCAGTTGCGATAAATATTAATGGATTTACCCTTTCTGACAATGACAGCGACTCACATACGATTGATAACGGCGGCTCCCTGACAATACCCGGTGAAGATTTTATCGTTTTGGCAAGGAGTAGCAATCCAGGACTTTCTGAAGCTCCTGAATATGTTTTTGATGGTTTCTCTCTCAGCAATTCAGGAGATGAGATTATCCTGAGCGATCCTGAAAATACGCAAATAGCACGTATTGAATACATGGACAATATCGGCTCTTCTGGTGTTTCTGCTGTTTTGGATGATATTAAAGGTGCAGATGGTAGTGGTGAAATCGCCAGTAGTGAGTTCCAGGTATCTGAAAACAATATTGGAAATGGAGACAAAGGATCGCCGGGACAAAAAGGGATTACAAGCATGTCGGAAGCTCCTACAGTACGTTTCCTGTCTGAACAGTCTACAACCTCGGAGGGCGATGACACTGCCTCGATATCAGTTTTATTGGAGGATCCCGATGGTACGCAGGTGGAGGTGGATGTACTGTTGCAGACGGAAGAAAGCTCGGTTGTGGCTGGGGACTTTACCGGTGCTACAACCAAGACGGTCACTTTTCCCGCAAGTTCAGATGACGGGGATACCCAACAGGTAATTTTTAGTATTAATGATGATTCTGAGTATGAGGGCACAGAAACAGCAATATTCAAGCTCACCAACGTAACAACCAGTGGCAGTGCCAGCCTTGCATCACCGGATATGCATGAACTCACTATCAATGACAATGACCAGCCGGATGTGGTAGTAAATGAAATTCTGGCCGACCCCGACGGCGACGCCAACGGTGACGGTAAAGTAGATACTGATTCAGATGAGTTTATTGAAATCGTAAACAACGAGGCTGTATCGATCGATTTAAGTAATTGGACTTTGTCTGATGCTGACGGGATAATCCACACCTTCGCTCAGGGGACGGTTTTAAAAGCTAATGAAGCTGTCGTGGTATTTGACGGGAGTGGTGCACCACAGGGTAGCTTTGGTGGTTCGGTGGTGGTTCAGTCCACCGAGGATCTGAGTTTGAACAATTCTGGTGATACAATCACTTTGGATTCCGGTGGGGGCAACAGTACCATAGATATGATTTCGTATGGAGGAGCAGGTGAACCCGATGCAAGTAATGAGTCCCTCGTCCGTAATCCAGACGGCGTGGGGACATTTACGAGGCACACTACCGCCGACACCGATGATAACTCTCCTTTTTCACCCGGCACAAAGATAGACGGCTCGAACTTCACAAATTCTGTTACTATTGAGGGTACAGCAGGTTGGCGTATGCTTTCATCTCCTGTTGACGGAATGGAGATCTCTGATATTGCCAGCGCAACCGCAATACAAGGCTATCCCGGGTACAATGATGGATTTGATGAGAATTTTTATGTTGGGTATGATGACGCTACGGATACATTTACCAAAGCAGATGATATTAACGGGAAACTGGAAAACGGCAAAGGCTTTCTACTGTACTTTTTTAATAATGATCAGGCCGGAAGTACTGATCTGCCGGTCACCTTAACTGCCCCCTCTGGATCGATACATACCGGAGATGTGAGCGTGTCGTTATCGGATGGATGGAATCTGCTGGGTAATCCGTTTGAGACCGCCGTTAACATTAATGATATGGTGGTAAATGACGGTAGTTTGATAAATAAAGTCGGTCAAATTTGGGATCATGAAACCGGCAGTTATATCACTACCTCTACGACCGGTGGAAAAGTGGCTGCCTGGCAAGGTTTTTTTATTGAAAACAGTGATGCCACTTCAGTGGAGTTTCCACAGTCTTCCAAAACGTCAGGTACACAATTTTACAAGGAAAGGGGCGATGCTGGGTATCTTGCGTTGACTCTTCGCGGAGAACACCATTCCGAGGAAGTGGAAACAACTGACAAAGCCGCCGTTCTCTATTTCCATGAACAAGCCACCCATGAGCAGGATGCCTATGATGCTACTAAATTGGTACCTCTTAGCAATCGGTATGCACTGATCGGGTTTAGCACCGGTGCACAGGGTGGGAGCGGTTTGGGGACAGAACTTAAAGCACAGGAATCACGTCCTTTCGATTTTGAAGGGGAGTTGTCCGTTGACCTGCAAATGATGACG
Source organism: Aliifodinibius sp. S!AR15-10 (assembly GCF_031569985.1). Classification (NCBI taxonomy): domain Bacteria; kingdom Pseudomonadati; phylum Balneolota; class Balneolia; order Balneolales; family Balneolaceae; genus Fodinibius; species Aliifodinibius sp. S!AR15-10. The sequence goes on from NZ_JAMQKA010000015.1 coordinate 27,854, forward strand.
AAAGAGATGGAGGGTAGTTTTGAACTGAGCTGGGACAAAAAAGATCTGCCAGAAGAGTGGAGTTTCACTCTGATTGACAACGTTACCGGTGACCAGGTAGATATGAATACCAACACCTCGTATAGTTTTACATTTACGGAGCGGGATAAGGTACAAACAACTTCAGAAGAGAGTGCGCCCAGGCGTTCTCTGCCGACAGCTGCAGTATTGAAATCGAAACGTGATCAAAAGCCGAGATTCACTCTCAAAACATCCGCTCCCGACAGTAGAAGGAACACTGAGTCCAATGAGATTCCGGAATCTGTGAAGTTGAATCCCAATTATCCGAACCCTTTTAACCCTTCTACTACAATTTCATTTGAACTGACTGAGCAAGCACATGTCAACCTGAATGTGTATACCATTGTGGGGCAAAAAGTCGCTACACTGGTAGATGAAGTCAGGGATGTCGGGGAACACACCGAAAGCTGGAATGCAGCAGATATGCCCAGTGGCATCTACATCGCCCAGTTGGAGGTGCAGGGCAAAGTTTATATACGAAAGATGACACTTATCAAGTAGAGAGATTTTTATCCATACCGCATACTCAGATGAATAGGCTAATCATATTCAGTATAGCTAAGTCCACAATTTTTGTGCCTATGAAGGGATCAGAAAAATCACCAACCTGGACGCCCCACAAATCCGATTAAGTTCTGTATAAGGTGGGATTCGATATTTTGACTACAGGAGTAAGAACATATGCACTGATACAGATATAGCATAAGAGGCTGTCAAAAAATGTAACTTTTCTTTTTTATTAGCGAAAAAAATATTTTACTTGAAACCCTTCTGTGAATTTGACTGTTTAATAGATACATTTTTAAGAATAAAACGTAGGAGATTATTACTAACGAACATATGCAATACAAAACTATTCAGGGTATAGATGTCCCGGAAATAGGGTTAGGCACTTATAAACTTCATGACAGAGAATGTGCCAAAGTTGTCAGGACGGCTCTTGATTTGGGGTACAGGCATATCGATACTGCACAGATGTACAAGAATGAGCGCGAAGTTGGTGAAGCGCTAAAAATATCAAATGTACCTCGTGACGATATTTTTCTAACAACAAAAATTTGGCATACCAATCTTGATGCGGAAGACGTTCTCCAGACTACAGAGCAAAGTCTTCGTAATTTGGACACTCCGTACGTCGATCAGTTGCTTATCCACTGGCCGAATGATCAGTACGACTTGAGAAAAACAATAGAGTCGATGTTGATCTTGCGAGATCAGGGAAAAGCGTTAAACATTGGTGTTTGCAACTTTCCTCTGCATCTGTTAAAGAAAGTGAACGATGAAATTCGTGCTCCCATATTTTGTAACCAGGTAGAATACCATCCGTTCCTGGATCAGTTGGACCTTCTGGATTATATGATTGAGAAAGGTATTCTCTTAACAGCATATAGCCCGCTTGCACAGGGCAAAGTGGCCGAGGATGAAGATCTTATTGAGATCAGTGAAAAATATGGAAAAAGTCCTTCTCAGATTGCACTTCGCTGGCTGATTGAGCAGGAAAATGTCGTTGCTATTCCCAAGGCATCCAGCCGCGAGCATCTTGAGGCTAATATCGATATCTTCGATTTTTTCCTCGAGGATGATGACTTTGACCGGATTGATAACCTGAATAAATCTAAGCGTCTGGTCAATCCCAGTTTCGCTCCCAAATGGTAGTAACATCCATATAAGAAGTGTAGGTGCGACGCACTTTCGAAGTGCGTCGCACCTTTTTTAGTCAAAGAGCTCTAAATTAGCTGTCGCCAGCACGTTACCTTCACCCTGTATCATAACATCGGACTGGGTATTATTGTCTTTCACTGGTCCCGTTGCCACTTTGATTGTATCGCCGTGATTGCACTCCGCTTTAAATTCAATATCCATCGTTTTTGTAAGCCGATATTTCGGTAACGTTTCCGTAACCCACTCCACGTATTTGATGTTGTTGACGTGTCTATTTACATCCAGATCGCTATAACGAACGGAAAATTGCTTTTCACTCTCTGTTGACTTTGGAGACGAAGGACGTGTCTTCTTTACCGGTATTACGTGATTGATATCTTTCGATGCCATATTTAGCACTTCATCCGGTATACGAACCGGGCGGCGGTTGGAGCGGTCGATCATCAGCCAGTAGCTCAAGGCGCGAATAATGATATTACCCTGCTCATCCCACACCTGGAAATCGCGGTGAGCCCGGAGCTTGTCTCCACCTGCAGGCCAGGTCTCTACTTCAACTGTTTCCCTCCATTCAGGATAGCGCTCAATTTGCACATCCAGGCGGTGCAGCACCCACGTCAAATTCTTTTCATTGAGTTGGGTGACATCAAAATTTAGTTGAAGTGCGTGATTTCCAGCTATCTCTTGAAGCAGATCACAGATTGTCTGCAATTTGGCTTTCCCATCAGGTCGAATTTCGGAAGAGCGAATTTTAAAAGGTTCGCTAAAAACTTGTTTTTCTTGAACCATGATTTTGATCGGTAATTCAAAATGGATGTGCAATGTAATGGATTTTGTGACCTCTCAAAACCAAGTCAGAACTCTTATTTGGAACACAGATGACGCGGACTACATGGATAATCGCAGCTCATTTGACTAAGACAAATGATTGTTAATTTTTACCGGAGTCATCCGCGTTCCATTTATCTTGCAGCGCTCAAGATACGCTGGCCCCAGCGTTTGATATCATCTAGGATGATGTAGATGCTGGGGAGAATAACCAGCGTTATAACCGTAGAAAATGCCAGTCCCCCGACAATAGCACGAGCCATCGGGAAGTAGGCGGGGCCGTCACCACCGATCTGGGTGTTGCCAAAGCAGAGTGGCAAAAGGCCCAGGATCGTCGTACCGGCCGTCATCAGGATGGGACGCATCCGATCTTTGCCACCTTTGATGATCGCCTCCTCCCGCGACATCCCTTCGTTGCGCAGCTGGGTGATGTGATCGATGAGCACAATGCCGTTATTGACCACAATCCCCATCAAAATCAGGATACCGATCATGGCCATAAAAGAGAACGTGGTGCTGGTTAGGAAAAAGAACCAGAATACGCCAATAATTCCGTAGAAAATAGAGGTAATGATACTGGAAGGGAAGAGGACCGATTCGAACAAGGAAGCCATGACCAGGTAGATAAGCACCATCGCCATAAGCATATTTATGATCATCTCGTCCATCGCCTCCTGGTCTTCCTGGAAACTGCGTCCATAGCTCCATCCATAGCCGGTGGGATAATTGATTTGGTCGAGCACATTTGCAATGGTAGCGCGGGCTTCATCCGTTGTTATATCATCAAGATTCACAACGATGCCGAGCGATGTTTGCCGGTCCTGGCGCTGAATAGCCTGCGGACCATTGTTGACCTCGTAGTCGGCCAGCGAAGCCAGCTTCACAGTCTGATCTCCGGCAACATTTACGGGCAGCGACATCAGGTCGCTAATCGATTGTCGGTCGGCATCACGAAATGCCAGCACCACATCTATCTCACCCTCTTTGCCACGCACACGGCGCAGATTTATGCCTCTCATCGAATTCGAGACCATGCTCGCGATCTGCTGCGTGGAGAGTCCATAGCTGCGCGCTCGTTCCCGGTCTACGACCAGCTGTACTTCCTCCGATCCCGCTTCCGCTTCAGAACGTACATCGGCAATGCCTTCCTCAATTTCCAGTCGACGTATAACTTCCCCGGAGAGCTCCTCTAGTACTTCCGAGGATTCCCCGATCACATACACTCGCAGCTGCTCCCCACCACTCTGGTCATTGTAGTCGAAGGAGGGAGATCCGATCGAAATCTTCGGGAGATTTGTAGCAATTTCATCCCGTATCATCATCACATCCTTTTCCGCACTGTCATCTTCCGTCAGGATAATGGTGGACTGGGCATAGTTGGGTTCAAAGAAGCTATATACCGATTCTATTTCGAACTTATTTTTGTTGTCATATAGATACTTTTCAACGCGATCTACGGCCTGCTCTACCCGTTCCAGCGTGTAGGAATCATTGAGATTATATTGGAGGTAGAGTTCTCGTGAAGCTTGTGGAGGAAACATATCAACCTTTACGATATTGAGTGGAATGGCCACGCTCACCAGCGTGCCAAGTATCATGGCAACAGAAAGATAACGCCGGTTCATCAGCCAGTGCAGCATCCCCCCATACCAGCTGATCATTTGGTCGATAAACCGTGATTTTTTGGATCGCTCCGGTGGTTTGATGTGAGAGGTTAAAAGGGGGATAATCGTAAGTGAAATAAAAAGCGAAGCCAGTAGGGCGATGATAATCGAGATGGCAACATGGTACATCTGGATGGCGATCATACTCGTTTCACTGACAATATTCGGCAGGAATACAATGATACTAGTGAACGTGCCTGCCGTAACGGCCAGGGCTACCTGTTTTACACCCAGTACGGTGGCTTTACCGCGATCAGGCATCAAATTCTGATTTCTATGGATGTTCTCCGTGACCACCACGGCGTTATCCACCAGCATCCCGATCGCCAGCATCAGGCCCATCATGGAGAGGATATTCAGAGAGAGATCCAAAAAGTAGAGTAAGCCAAGGGTTACAATCAGGGAGAAGGGTACAGCCAGAGCCACAATGAGCGTCGTGCTTATTTGCCGAAGGAAAAGGTACAGCACCATGATGGAAAAGAGTCCACCCAACAGACCGGCATTCAGAAGGTCCAGCAGCGAGCTGATAATACCTGAGGCCTGGTTATGCATCTCGTAAATATTGATACCCCTCATCTTTGGCAGTTGGTTGATCTGGTCAATTTCAGCCATCACGAGGTTGGAAACGGATACCGTATTAGCCCCGGATTCCTTAAAAACATCCAGCCCGATGGCATATTTTTGGTCGAGATGCCTACCATATTCCCGCTCAGGACTTTCATAATTTATTTCGGCGATATCACCGAGTCGCAGATTATTGGGGCCAATGACGAGATTCTCAAATTCTTCAGTCTCGGTAATTTCCCCAATAGGGCGGACCATAAAGCGTTTTCCGGCATCCTGAATTTTACCGGCCGTTACTGAGAAATTGGTCTCCCGAAGCGTGTTTGCCAGCTCCCCGATGTTGACATTCAGCGCCTCCAATCGGTCGGGAATTAGTTCAATGCGGATCTGCTTTTTGTCAACGCCATACAGATCCACTTTCGCTACCCCGTTAATACGCTCAATGCGCTGCTTTAGGTTTCGATCCAGCAGGTCATAGGCATCGGATAGATCGCGCTCGCTTGAGATGCGCAAGTTGAGCATCGGGTTGTCCTGGGCGGAGAACTTGTTGATGTAAAACCGCTCCATGTCGTCAGGTAGCTGATTGCGTATGCCGTCAATCTTTTCCTTCACTTCCATCGCCTTCAGGCCGATGTCGGTACCCATTTTGAATCGCACAAAAATGCCGGCCTGGTTTTCACTTGAGGTAGAGCTGATCTCCTCCAATCCGCTGATGGTTGCGATAGCCTCTTCGATGGGACGGGTGATGTTTCGTTCAATCTCTTTTGGAGTAGAATTCTGGTAGGGGACACTGATGTAGGCACCCGGGAAGGAGATGTCCGGAAAATACTCCAGGGGCACAAGACGGCTGGCAATAATCCCGATCACCACAAAGCTGATAAACACCATAATGGTGGTAATAGGCCGACGAAGTGAGAGTTCTGTTGCATGCATAGTGAAATCTCCTAGGAGTTATCTTTATCGGAATTTTCAGCCGCCATGCTATAATTCTTGCGATCCATGATGGCATACATCGAGGGGATCACAACCAGCGTAAGCAGGGTCGAGATAATCAATCCACCGATCACGGTTATCGCCATGGGAGCGCGCAGCTCAGCGCCATCCCCAAAGCCCAGGGCCAGCGGAAACAGGCCAAGCGTGGTAGTCAGCGTCGTCATCAGGATCGGACGTAGTCTAGAGCGGCCGCCTTCCACGATCGCCTCTAATTTCTCCATACCGCGCTCCCGGAGCTGATTGATAAGATCAATGAGCACGATGGCATTGTTCACCACGATACCGACCAACAGGATCAACCCGATAAAGACAACCACACTGATAGTGGAGCCGGTTACCCAGAGTCCGATTATGGCACCTATCAGGGCCAGGGGGATAGTGAAGAGAATGATGAACGGGTGCATCAGCGATTCAAACTGGGATGCCATCACCAGATACACCAGGAAAACCGCGAGTATCAGGGCGAATAACAGCGATTGGAATGAGGCCGACATCTCCTCGTTCTGTCCGGCTATGTGTGCTGTGAGTCCCGGTGGAATGGCAGTCTGATTAATAATTTGTTGAATTTCTTCTGCTGCAGTACCTAAATCACCATAATTCAGGTTGGCAGTCACCAGGGCCACACGCTGCTGGGCTACGCGACGTATTTCACTGGGTCCGGTAGCCACACGGATGTCGGCGATCGATTCAAGGGGCACCGGCTGTGCACTGTTGGGATTAATGATAAGTCCACGAATATCATCCACCGAGGAACGATCCTGCTCCCGTGCCCGAACAAGGATATCGATCTTGCGGTCGCGCCAGGAGTAGCGGGTGGCTACGTCGCCGCGCACCTTGCTGACGACAAGATCTGCAACTTCATGAACCTGCAGGCCAAGTGCAGCTGCTTTGGGACGGTCAAAAAGAATCTGGATTTCCGGGCTACCCTGTTCCATGGTTGACTTCACATCGGCAAAGCGGCCGTTTTCACTCATTTCGCGCGCCAAGGCAGCGCTGACCTGTTTTAGCTTCTCCAGGTCATATCCCGATATTTCAACCTCCACGGGTGTTCTAAAGGTAAAAAGGGCAGGGCGGGAAAATTTGTATTGGAGTCCGGGGATGCGCTGTAGGTCGGTTCGTAATTCCTCCATTGTCTGTTCTTCCATCGTTCGGTCAGCGCCGTCAGCTAGCACGACATTAAGTTCACCCCAGTTTTCGCCCCCTTCCTCGGGGTTGGCATCCATTTTATTACCGGTGCCGGCCACTGCAAATGTCGTATTTACGCGCTGAACGGAGCTTGCGGCTTGTTGTACACCTTTTAAAGCTGCGTCTGTTTTCTCAATCGGGGTTCCAGGTGGCATTTTGAACTCTACTCGAAATTCACCCTGCGAGAGAGAGGGAATCAGTTCCACGCCCAATTGTGGTACCAGGCTCAGCGTAGCGATAAGCAGTCCAAAGGCCATGACAACGACCAGGTATTTTCTGCGCAGCGCCCAGCCAATGACAGCGGGATACTGGCTTTCAATACTGTTATATCCCTTCTCAAAGCCATTGAGCAGCGGATTTAGTACGAACATAATCCCACTGGTGACGCTACGAACTGCTTTTGCACCGGTTTTGATGATGAATTTGGGCACGGTGACAAAGACAAAGAGTCGCGCGGCTCGCAACCAGCGGCCTACTTTTGTCTTTGGTTCGGTAAGCTCCGGTTCAGGGATCGATTCCTTTTCGCGGCCCGCAAGGGAAGAGAGCATCGGGATAAGGGTGATAGCTACCACCAGGGAAGCCAGCAGTGAGAAGGTGACCGTAATGGCCTGATCACTAAAAAGCTGGCCCGCGATGCCCTGAACAAACACCAAGGGGAAAAATACGGCGATGGTCGTCAGGGTGGAGGCTATGACAGCGGTACCCACTTCTCCCGCACCATCTTTGGCAGCTTGGAGGGCACTTTTGCCCATATCCCGGTGGCGCGATATGTTTTCGAGCACCACAATGGAGTTGTCGACCAGCAGCCCAATGCCGAGCGCAATGCCACCCAGCGACATAATATTGAGCGTGATGTCATTGCCATACATCAGGTTGAAGGTGGCGATAATGGAGACCGGGATGGACAGCGAGATAATAACAGTAGCCCAGAAATTCCTGAGAAAAAGATAGAGGATGATCACCGCCAGAATCCCACCGATGATACCGGCATCTACCACTTCACTTACGGCGGAGGAGATAAACGTCGATTGATCATAGACGTCTGCCATCTGCATGCCGGCCGGCAAATTGTCCTGGTAGCCCGAAAGTCGGCTCTTTACATTGTTAGCTACAGCAACTGTGTTGGCATCCCCCTCCTTGTAGATCGCTATTTCAACAGCTTCTTTGCCATCGAGGCGTGTAATCGCTTCCCTCTCTTTGTATCCTTGCGATACATCTGCAATATCTTTCAGGTAGACCGGCGTCCCATCCTGTATGGTAACCACGACGTTGCGGATTTGATCAATCGTCTGAAACTGGTTAAGGGTTCGCACAAGGTACTGCTGAGTTCCTTCCTCAAGTCGCCCGCCGGACAGGTTGACATTTTCAGCACTCAATATCTGTGTGACTTCTTCAATGGGAATCTTGAGATGTGAAAGGCGCTGTTGATCTATAGAAACCTGGATCTCTTCTTCGAGTCCCCCACTCACTTTCACCGATGCGACGCCTGGGACCGACTCCAGCTCTTTTTTGATCTGCTCGTCAGCAAAGCGCCGAATCCGTTTCAGGTTGTTAATATCAAAGTTATCGTCCCTGTTACTTTGATCGGCTACAAAATCAACACCAGGAGACTCTGGCTGAGCATTTTCTGTATAAAGCGCATACCGCATGATAGGATCGAGGGTGGGATCAAACCGCAGGATTACGGGCCGTTCGGCCTCAAGTGGCAGTTGAAGGGCATCGAGCTTTTCGCGAACGTCGATGCTGGCGAAATCCATATTGGTGCCCCAGGCGAATTCGAGCGTCACATCCGATTGCCCAGAGCGGGAGATTGAGCGAACCTGCTGCACATCCTTGACAACGCCAAGCGCCTCTTCCACCGGTTTGCTGATCAGGTTTTCCACCTCGGCGGGGGCAGCTCCTTCATACTCAGTTCGAATCGTGAGCGTAGGGTAGTTGAGCTCGGGCAACAGATTGACCTTAAGCCGCGAAAGGGAGACAAAACCGAACATCAGGATCCCGATGGTAAACATCGCGATAGTCACTTTGCGCCGGATGGAAAGATCGATGATTTTCATAGTGATCAGATCAAAAAGTTAGTATAGAAATGCTTCTTTAATCCCATGTTGCCTATTAATTTTTTGACTTTGAAACCTGGAGTCGGGAGTGCAACTTTCTTCCAGCTGGATTGAATTTACTCTGTTTTTCTAATAGGACACGACTTCCACGAGTGCACTGTCCTGCAGGCTGCTCTGCCCGATGGTTACGACTTGATCTCCCTCATTTAATCCGGATATCACCTCGATATTATTGCCATTGATATAGCCGGTTTCAATGTTCTTTCGGTAGGCAAGCTTATCTTTTATCTCGTAAACGCTGTTATATCCATCCTCCGAAATCACCGCATTTTTGGGGATCATCAGCGCGTTATCATGGGTGTCATAGACAATGCGAATCCGCCCAAACATACCGGGTTTAAGCTGCTTCGTATTGTCATTGACTGCCACTGTTACTTTAAACGTGCCCGTCTCAGGATTTACCACCGGGCTAATCCGGAGCACTTTTCCCTGGAACGACTGACCCTGGATGGCATCTACCTGGAGGTAAGCGACCTGGTTCTTATTGAGTTTGCTCATCTCGTGTTCAGGGACATGCAAAATGGCCAACAGGGGATTAAAATCAGTGATTTTAAAGACCTCCTCGTCTGTATTCACCATATTGCCCACTTTGATCATACGCTGGGAAATGACTCCGCTAATAGGTGCTTTAATCGTGGAGTACTCCAGGTTGAGTTGGGCTAGCTCGTAAGCAGCCTGCTGAGAAGCATACTCAAATTTCGCGTTTTCAAACTGTTCCGCACTAATGAGCTGTTTCTCATACAATTCCTGGTTTCGCTGGTAATCATTATACAGTCGGTCCATGGTGGCCTTGGCGCGCTGAGCTTCTATTTTAAGCTGTTCATCCTCCAGTTTTGCTAAAACCTGACCTTTTTGGACGTAGTCACCTTCTTCAACCTGCAGACTTTCTACAATTCCCCGAACTTTAGCTACTACCATCGCTTCTTCTTCTGCTTCGAGGGTAGTCGTAGTTGAGTAATAAGCGGAGATGGAACCGCGAGTGACTCCTGAAATTTCCACTGGGATGGCAGCGGTGGAGTCTTTATCACCTGTATTTTTAGACTGGGTTTCGCTCGTACAGTTATTAAACAGCGCCAGGCTGCAAACGGAGAGGAGTAACAGTAACGACTTTAAATTTTTCATAGCTCCCTAACTTGGTGTCCGAAATTATTGGTGACTGGAATGAAAATTCCGACTGATTATTTCGAATCACGTTACGGGGCTGAGCATGAGATGTTTCGAGGGTGGTAAAAATTTTTTTGATTAGAGAGCCTGATTACTGATCCATAAAAAGCTTTGGGTGCCGTTTGTGATGTTCTGTAGCCTGTTGGTAAAGCTTTGCAAATTCAAGCAATGTACCCTCATCGTAAAGGTCACCAATAAATGTAATGCTGGTAGGTTGTCCTTCATCGGTAAACCCATTGGGCAGCACTACGGATGGGTGACCGGTAAGATTGGTTAGCAACAGGTTATCGGCACCGAATGTAGGGCTTATGTATAGATCAACTTGTTGCATGAGAGAATCCATTTTTTGGATGAGTTGCCAGCGGGCCCGGTTGGCCTGGATATATTCAACAGCTGGAATAAAACGCGATGCCCGGAACAGGTTGGGCCACGCCTCTTTACCTTGGCGAACCATCTGGTCATCTTGGTTTAAACGGGTTAGCTGATCAAAGGCAGTGGCAGCTTCGGCAAACAGGATGAAGCTCAGGGAGGAGGTGGGGAATTCCGGGAGTTCAATGGGCTTCAAATTGACGCCTTTGCTTCGAAGAGTAGCCAGGGTGAGACTATCACGACTGCGATTTGAATATTCACTTTTGAATGCAGATTCCAGGTATCCTACCGTCAAGTCCCCCAGGTTAAGTTCCTGATCATAATTGAACGGAAGATCCACAACGCTTTGGTCCTTGCCGTCCGGTCCGTAGATCGCATTGAAAACGATCGCGGCATCCTCAACACTGCGTGTCAGGGGCCCCACCTTATCCATGCTCCAACTTAGTGCCATCGCTCCATGTCGGCTTACGCGACCGAACGTAGGTCGTAGTCCTGTGGTACCTGTACGAGTGGAAGGGGAGACGATAGAACCCCAGGTTTCAGTCCCGATGGCAAACGGGACCAGCCCCGCGGAAGTCGTGGCTGCTGATCCTGCCGATGACCCGCTTGAACCCTGTTCCAGGTTCCAGGGATTCCGAGTCTTTCCACCAAACCAAACATCGCCGTAGGCAAGGGCTCCGAGCGTGGTTTTTGCAACCAGTACGGCCCCGGCTTCATCCAGCTTCTCTACGACGGTCGCTGTCTGCTCAATCTGTTGATTTTTGTACGGTTCGGCGCCCCAGGTTGTCTTGTAGTCCTCAAGAGCAAAAAGATCTTTAAGACCATAGGGGATACCGTGCAGTGGCCCTCGGTATTTCCCATTTGCAATTTCCTGGTCAAGTTTCTTTGCCTGTTGTAGTGCCCGTTTTTCTGTAAGTGTAACCACTGCTTCAAGTGTATCTCCATAGGTTTTGAGCCGTTCAAGGAAAAAATTGGTTAACTCAACCACAGATATTTTCCGATTCTTGATAAGTGATGAAAGCTCCGCTACTGTATAAAACGCGAGTTCTGAACGGTTGTCAGGCAGCGAAATATTTGTGGGAATATCCCACTCAAGGGTTTGCTGGGCATTATCAAATTTTTTACCAACAGGGATCGGGTTGAAATTGAGAGCAGGCGGGACCTCATTCCCAATCTTCAAATTGCGAATTTCCCCATAACTTTCCCGAAAATCTTCCAGCTCGGTAATCATAGAGTCTTTTTCACTCTCGGTGAACTCAAGCCCAATCAACCGGGAAGCATGCGCCAGTGTTTCTTTCGTGATATCTTTTTTTAACAGGGAAGCAGAGGTAAATGCAAGAAAAAATCCAATTGCAATTCCGAGTAGCAGGTTCAGTGTTTTTTTATCCATAACCGGAAGATTGAATAGAAGTTTTCGTGTAATATAAAAGCAAGGAGTAAATATTCCTTGCTTTCACTCAAATTCAAAGAATTATGAGAAACGGGTAGATATTTTTCCTGTTTTTATCCCGAAAAAAGAGCATAAAGATAACTTTTGCGTTGTAATATTCACCTGCTAATTAACCTATTCTCGATATCTCTGATACGAATAGAAATAGAAAATGGATTTATGGCACTTTTATATTTAATAATATTATTAGGGCTTATTACTGGATTGTGATATTATTCTATTGTAAAACTGTATACTTAGTAAAAATAAGAACTTAATAATATCTAATAGCTATACATGGGATTTGACCAGCTGGTAATTTTTGTAATATTATTTCTTGCTTTTATCGGGCTTGCGGTAGATCTGTGGAGTCCTGATGCAGTGCTTTTAACGGCTCTTGCCGTAGTGACGCTCAGTGGCGTAATTACGATAGAAGAGGCGGTATTGGGCTTTGGTAATACCACGTTAGTTGCTTTGGGGAGCTTATATGTTGTAGCTGCGGCATTAAGAGAAAGTGGGGCACTGGACCGCGCCAGTGAATTTATACTGGGCAGGGGGACCAAGAATATCCAGAAAATATTGATGCGTCTGTGCCCCAGTGTTTCAACATACTCTGCATTCCTGAATAATACTCCGGTTGTTGCGATGGGAATTCCCGCAATTCGAAGCTGGTCGCAGAAGAACCGGGTGCCTGTATCAAAATTGCTGATGCCGTTGTCATTTGCCGCAATCCTGGGTGGCCTTTGCACCCTGATAGGCACCAGTACGAACCTTATTACACATGGATTGCTGCAGAGCCACGGATACCAGGGATTGGCTTTCTTTGAACTCGCATGGCTGGGTGTTCCCTGTGCCATAGCAGGCCTGATATACCTGATATTTATTTCGCCGAGGTTGACACCAGCACGTCGTGATATTCGTTATGAGGAAGAAAAGCAACGGGAGCTGTTGGTAGAGATTGAAATAACAGAAGGCGCAGATGTTATCGGTAAAACTGTTGAGGAGGTGGGACTTGACCATCTACCCGGATTCTATCTGTCTCGATTAAATCGTTTTGAAAGGGAAATAGCACCAGTTCCGGAGGATGAAAAACTTCGTGCAGGAGACCATCTTTTTTATGCCGCCCAGGGAGGTATTGCAGCAAAAGCACCCGAGCTTTCTGGTTACCCGGGGTTGCAGCTTGCCCTTCAACCGCCCCGTGACATCAGGAGGGATGAAAAGAAGGACCGGGAACTCCACCAGGTGGTGATCAAGGAAGGTTCGCGACTCGTGGGATCTACTATTGAGCAAGCGCAGCTCCTGGAGCGTTTTGGTGCAGCTGTAACAGGGGTCCGAAGACGGGGAAAACGGATTGATGAGCCTCTCGGCGAATTTGTGTTGCATCCCGGGGATGTACTGCTTTTGGATACCGGGCGTGGATTCAGGGGGGCTTACGAAGATACGGAGGATTTTTTCCTGACCAGTGAGGCCGGGGGAGAAGCGCCTGGAGAGCCCGTCGAGATCAAAGAAAGCCGTCCGGGAGGGAAAGATCTTTATATATCGGTTGCAGTGCTCGTGGGTATCGTTGGATTTGTAGCTGCCGGTGTTCTTCATATTGCACTGGCGGGGATTCTGGGGGTTGCTGTATTGCTGACGTTCAGCGTCATTGAGCCGGGGGAGGCACGGAAGTCGGTTGACTGGACCGTTTTAATTGTCATCGGGGCTGCCCTTGGATTGGGTAAGGCAATGGAGGTTAGCGGGGCCGCGGAGATGATTGGGAACTGGATGGTAGAGATGACCAGTGCCTATGGTCCCCGTGCCGTATTGGCCGGCATTGTGATTGTAACGGCTGTGTTAACTGAGATCATTACCAACAACGGGGCGGTTGCCTTAATGTTCCCCATTGTGTTGTCGGTGGCGGAATCCCAGAGTTTTGAAGCGCGTGGATTGTTTGTCGCCATGACACTGGCGGCCTCAATGTCACTTTTAACCCCGATCGGATACCAGACCAACCTGATGGTGTATGGACCCGGTAATTACCGGTTTACAGATTTTTTTAAAGTAGGATTTCCACTGGCGCTGGTATTATGGCTCGTGGTTATTTTGGTAACTCCCATCATATGGCCACTGTGATAATTTCAACCATGTTCGATGCTTTTAATACAGCAATTAGGTTAAAAGTCGGAAGACCCGTATAATTAGCACGCTAATGTTAACATACTGATTCAGTTTTGGTCATCCGCCGGCTGCGGATGTGAAAAGGGAATCCGGTGACTGAGCGCAAGCTTGGGAGTCCGGAGCAGTCCCCGCTGCTGTAAATCCTGTCAAAGCTCAGGCGATAACCACTGTCCGCTGTTGCGGGCGGGAAGGAACCTGGGCCGGGATAAGCCAGAAGACCTGCCATCCTGATGAAGGAAAAGCTTTCGGGAAGAAAAGCGGACCTATGATTTCATTCATTCACCGTCTCTCTTATTTACTACTTACCGCCTCGCTACTGGTTTGTTGTAGCAATACCAATCGCCAGTCAAATAGAAAAGCACAGCCAGTTACCCATGCCGATTATTACCCTGCTCAAAAAGTTGAGGTCAACTTTGCCACAGGATTTGATATCAGCTATCACGAGGGATACAAACGGCTGGATATTCTGAATCCCTACCAGGATCAAACGGATACCCTGCACTACATCCTTATTCCAAGGGGAGCAAATCTGCCCGAATATGATGTTCAGGCCCAGGTTATTGAGACTCCCGTTCGCAGTATGATCGCCACATCCACAACGCATGTAGGACTTACCAATATGTTAGAGGAAAATTCGGTGATCAAGGGTATCACACAGCCCGAATATGTTTATAATAAAGAGATACGCCGGCGTTTGGAGCAGGGGGAAGTGGAGGGGTTTTCAGGTAGCGAGTTTAACAAAGAACAGGCGCTGGCACTGAATCCCCAGCTAATTATGGTGTCGGGTGGACAAGCCTCACAATTTGATAATTACCGGGTGTTACTGGATTCGGGTATTAATTTGTTGGTCAATTCAGAGTGGCTGGAACAGACGCCGCTGGGCAAGGCAGAGTGGGTAAAGATGATGGGCGCATTGCTGAATAAAGAGTCGCTGGCCAACCGGCGATTCAATGAAGTTATAGAACGATATCAGCAGCTTAAGAACAAAGTGGAAAATGTGGCGGAAAAACCGCTTGTGATCAACAATATGCCGTATAAGGGGGCGTGGTTCGTGTCGGGCGGAGATAGTTTTACCGCCCAATTCCTTAAAGATGCCGGAGCGGACTATTCCTGGTACGACACCCACTCCACAGGCGGATTGAGACTGGGTTTTGAGGCGGTTTATGAAGTGGGGTTGAAAGCGGATATTTGGATAAACCCCGGGAGCGCGAAATCCCTGCAGGATATATTAGCCCAAGACAGCCGGTTTAAAGATTTTAAGTCCTTTAAAACTAGGCAGGTTTTCAATAATAACCGGAGGCTGAGCGAATCGGGGGGAAACGATTTTTGGGAGACCGGCGTGGTACACCCTGAACGAATTTTGGCGGATTTAATCAAGATTATACACCCAACCCTGTTGCCGGATCACGAGCTGTATTACTACCAAAAGCTGGACTGATGTCGGAATCCCAAGCAGATAATAAACTTGAACGTACTTCAATGAGCATCCGGTGGTATTTCATTGCATTGCTCGCGGGCACTGTGCTGTTGTTTGTTGTGAATTTAGCCTTGGGTTCGGTGGATATTCCCATTGGTGAGATTGTCAGCATATTACTGGGTGACGGTTCTACCCATGAGGCCTGGACCAAAATTGTAACCAACATTCGACTGCCGAGAGCTTTTACCGCCATATTAGCCGGCAGTGCCCTTTCTATCGGGGGACTCCAGATGCAGACCCTTTTTCGTAATCCCTTGGCGGGACCGTCAGTATTGGGCATTACCGCCGGAGCAAGCCTCGGGGTTGCTGTAGTAATGCTGACCACTGGCACAATTACCAGTATTTTTGCTATTCAGCAGCTCAGTAGTTTTGGAAGCTGGATTATTGTGATTGCCGCCAGCATCGGTTCGTTCCTGGTGCTCCTGCTCATCCTGGCAATTTCAGTACGCATTCGGGATAACGTAACGCTGCTCATCATCGGACTGATGATTGCCAACATAACGATCGCCCTTGTTAGCATCTGGCAATATTTCAGCAAGCCGGAGCAGATACAGGATTACCTGATCTGGACTTTTGGCAGCTTGGGCGGGGTGACAATGAACCAGATTTCGATTCTCGTCATCATAATTCTTATTGGTTCCGGGATTGCGTTCCTGTTGTCAAAGCCATTAAATGGACTTCTGTTGGGTGAGAATTATGCCCGCAGCATGGGCTTTTCGGTACAGAAGGCGCGAATATGGGTAATTATCAGCACGAGTCTGCTAGCGGGCAGTATTACCGCGTTTTGTGGACCAATCGGGTTCGTGGGTGTAGCAGTTCCTCATCTGACGCGTTCCCTGCTGGGTACCAACGATCACCGCATCCTCATTCCCAGCACTTTTCTGATGGGGGCTCTTCTGATGCTCGGCTGTGATATTATTGCACAGGTGCCGGGAAGCACGACCACGCTGCCGATCAGTGCCGTGACTTCGCTGGTGGGATCACCGGTCGTAGTCTGGGTTATCGTGCAACGCAAAAATTTACAGGCTTCATTCTCTTGATGGTAAAGAACAGAAACATACTGCAGACAGAGAACCTGAAGATCGGCTACAATGGTCGCAAAAGAGCAACAGTAGTGGCCGAAAATCTGGATCTGAACCTGCAGAAAGGCGAACTCATTGGCTTGCTTGGTCCGAATGGCTCTGGTAAATCAACCCTTATAAGGACACTGGCACGAATGCAAAAACCGCTGTCGGGTAGTATCCATCTGGAAGATGAAGATATTGTGACATTGCCTGTAAAAGACGTGGCCAAGAAAGTGAGTACTGTCCTCACCGACCGTATCAGGATCGGAAACCTGACCGTCTACAACCTGATTGCCTTTGGCCGGTCACCATATACCGGAATGATGGGGCGGCTGAGGCAGAAGGACCGCGAGATTGTGAATTGGGCGGTTGAGTCGGTGGGGCTTACCGAGTTTGTGGATCGTGACATCCTGAAGCTTAGCGATGGTGAGCGCCAAAAAGTGATGATTGCACGTGCGCTGGCCCAGGATACCCCGGTAATTCTGCTTGATGAACCCACCGCTCACCTGGACCTCCCCAACCGGGTGGAGATTGTGCGACTGCTTCGAAAATTAGCCCACGATACCGGCAAGGCGATACTGATGTCGACCCACGAGCTGGACCTTGCCCTGAAAGCCTCAGACCGCGTCTGGCTGATGAATATGCAGAAAGATCTCTGTTCCGGTACTCCAGAAGACCTGGTGCTGAATGGTACATTTGAGAAAGTATTCCAGCGCGACAGCTTTGATTTTGACCGAGAGACGGGATCGTTCAAAATCCACCAGAACCAGGATAAGCATATTACCCTGAGTGGTGATAAAGTGCCAACATACTGGACGACCAGGGCACTGGAACGGGAAGGGTATGTTGTGGAGGTTGTCGAAAGCAAAGGTGAGGTCCAGGCATTAGATGAGAAAGGAAAGATGGTCTGGAAAGTAGAAAGTTCATCTCCTGTGACCTCTGTCAGTGCACTTATTGAATACCTTAGGGTGAAAACGTAGTGTTCTAAAGCAACCCTAAGTATTAATTACATGTATGCGAATATTTTCTATATTTGCCATCATGAGATTGCCGAAGTTCTGGAAAAAAATCTACATCACGGCTGTCGTTCGGGGTCGTCAATTCTATAAGCGATTTCGCAATGAATTCAAGGATGTAGAGCTTGAGCTTTACGATGTTAACAAAGCACTACATCCGTGGTTCAGCAGATTCAGCATTTTCCTTGTTCTCCTGGCTTTTGTCAGCTTGATATATTCGATCGGTTTTGAGTTGGCCTATCCTTATGATTACTGGAATCAGATCCTCGATATTTTCATTGTTGTTGGATTTATATTGGTATACACCGGTCGTTTGGTGTTGACCTCTCGCCGTTTAGACTTGGTCAAGGACAGGATTCTTGAGACGGTTTTGTACCTTCTGTTGCTTCTTACGACCCTGTTTTATGCAACCGGGGAACCGGAAACTCTAAAATTTGTAGAAAATTTGCTTGGGGTTCCGACCAATTATGAACTTTTGGTGCTGTTTACCAAAATTTACCTGGTACTGTTTGTTATTATAAAGTTGATCCAGGCTTCACCGCTACTCATTTCGCTTCAGCGACACCCCACACAGGTCATTGTTGGTAGTTTTTTGGGGATCATACTTATTGGTTCTTTATTACTGATGCTGCCCAAAACCACCGTCGACGGTCAGGGGCTTACCTTTGTTAATGCGCTATTTACTTCGACAAGCGCTGTTTGTGTCACGGGCCTGATTGTTGTGGACACCGCAACACACTTTACCTTGATGGGACAGGCCATTATCCTGTCACTAATTCAGATCGGGGGAATCGGGATCATTACTTTTGCAACGTTGTTTGCACTCTACATCAGCAGCGGGCTTGGGGTGGGACAGATGACCTTCCTCAAGGATGTGATCAGCGAAGACCGGGCGCATGAGACGTTTTCCACCATAAAAAAGATTGTTGGGATTACCCTCTTTATCGAACTTTTGGGTGTCATCGGCTACTATATCAGCTGGACACACCTGCTGCCCGATGCGGCAAACCGGCTGTGGTTTTCGATTTTCCACGCCATATCGGCTTTTTGTAATGCCGGCTTCTCCCTTTTTACCAATAGTCTCGCCGATGAGGTTAATACCCTGAACTGGGGCGTAAATATTACGACAATTTTGCTGATAATTATTGGCGGTTTGGGTTTTACAACGCTTTGGGAGCTTGTGAGAGGTAACCCCCGGAAAAAGATTCAGAATCGCCAGCTTTCGTTACACACCAAATTTGTGATATATGCCACCGCCTTTTTGATCATAAGTGGCACAATCGGCTTCATTGCACTGGAATGGAACCAGACCCTGGATGCCTACGGCTGGGGTGAGAAAATTATGATTTCTGTTTTCCAGAGTGTGACCACTCGTACTGCGGGATTTAATACGGTGGATATTGGAGCTATGCATATCAGCACTACAATTATGTTCCTGACACTTATGGCAATTGGGGCGTCACCGGCATCAACAGGAGGGGGTATAAAGACAACGACGATAACCGTGCTGCTTCTATCCGTTTGGGCGAATATTCGCGGTAAGGATCGCGTTGAGTTTTCCAAGCGGACGATTCCCTATCGTACAGTTTTTACGGCGCTCACGGCCTTTACACTTGCAGCTGTAGGTCTTTTTGTATTTACTTTCCTGTTGACGATTACCGAGAATCTTCCGTTTATAGACCTGTTGTTTGAAGAATTTTCTGCTTTTGCCACAGTGGGACTCTCGCGGGGGATCACGTCATCACTTTCCGACTGGGGAAAGGTAATCGTAACGCTTTCGATGTTTATAGGCAGGGTGGGCAGTGTTACACTCGCAGTTGCCTTTGCCCAGCGAGACCGGCCCAAAAAATACAGATATCCCGAAGAAAGTGTTATTGTTGCCTAGTAATGTTATCACATTGTAACCAATATTCAGACTGTTATGAATGATACAACCAATCAATTTTGTGTAATTGGGTTGGGGGCGTACGGGTTTTCACTGGCCAAATCCCTGGCGGAACACGGCGCGTTTGTGATGGCCATTGATCACGACCTGGACAGGGTGGAGGAGATCAAACAGTATATTTCAGAGGCGATCCAGTTTGATGCCACTGATCCCAACCTGCTGGCGGAGCATGGCGTCTTTAATGCTGATATTGTGATTGTGGCAATTGGGGAAGCCTTTGAGCCCGTTGTTTTGATTGCGATGGAGTTGCTAAAAGCAGATTTGCCGCGGATTATTGCCCGGGCCGGCAGCGACACGCAGGAAACGATTTTGAACAAGATCGGAATCCAGGAGGTTATCCACCCCGAAAAAGATGAAGGAGAACGGATGGCTCGCTCACTTGTACGGTCTTCCATCAGTGATTTCTTTGAACTGAGTGAAGATATTGGGATTTACGAGATTGATGCCCCTTCTGATATGATTGGGTATTCCATCGCTGATCTAAAGATGCGCCAGCGATATCATGTAAATCTGTTGACAATAAAACGTCCGATTGAAAAATTGATTCAGGTGGAAGGGGCAACAAAAAAATCATTTGAAGTCTTGGGGGTAATTGAACCGGATATGAAAATACGTAAAGATGACAAGCTGGTTCTAATGGGTAAGCAAGACGACATCGATAAACTTTTAAATATAAACTAACTTCATGATGAAGCGAGAAGTGCTTACCTCGGGTAAAGCGTCTTTTAAAATAGAGGTGCCATACAAGTTAATTGAAACAGGAGAAAAGAAGGAAAAGCCGCTTATTGTTTATTTACACGGTTTTCGTCAGCATATTAACCGATTTCAAGACCTGGTTTCAGATTTACTGCAAATTGAGGCTTATCATTTGTTTATCCAGGGACCCTATCCCATCTACGAGCAGTCAGACAAACGAAAGGTGGAGGATTGGGGCCGGGCATGGTACCTTTATGATGGAGACCAGGGGCAATTTGCGAAGTCGCTGGAACTTACAGCTGAATTTATCCAGGATCTGATTGATAATATGTTGAACCACATCAGCGCTTCCCGGCTCTGCCTTTTTGGATATTCAATGGGAGCATACCAGGCGGGCTATTTTGCACTCTCCCGGTGGAAGCATGTGAATGAGCTAGTCATGGTGGGCGGCCGTTTGAAAACCGAACTCTTTGAAAACGGGGAGCATAACTATGGACACCTGAATATACTTGCATTACATGGCAAAAATGATGAAACTGTCAAGGCAATACCTCAGAAAAGTAGCATAAAAAAGGTCGAAGAGTGGGGCGCAAATGTTTTGTTTAAGGAGTTGAATGAGGGACACAAATTAGTCAGGTCTTACACTACAACTACCTCTAAATGGCTGGTTCCACTTGGATATAAGTCACTTTAATATTTGTAAAAAATTATCTTTGAAAAGATGCAAGTTATCTGTTTATTATCTTTAGATTAGAATTTACTCTGTAATTAAAAAGGGGCAAAAGGCAATACCTCTAAATCCTATAATTTATGGAAGTTTTAGTTATTGAAGATGATCCGTCAGTTCGCACACTGGTAAAAGCAGTGTTGGAGCACAAAGGCAATGATGTTTTCCAGGCAGACAACGCCAGCAAAGGCAGGGATCTTGCCACAACAAATGACTATGATATAATAATCCTTGATCTTGGATTGCCCGATGGAGATGGATTTGATATTGCCAAAGACATCCGTGATCAAGATATAACCACTCCAATTTTAGTCCTCTCCGCAGAGCAAGAGACTGATGTTAAAATAAAGTGTCTGAAAGTTGGTGCCGACGATTACCTGACCAAGCCCTTTAATACCGAGGAACTGATGGCAAGAATTGAAGCCATAACTCGTCGATCCGGAGAGTCTGCCAATGACCAAGTGTTGGAGTGTGGTGAACTTACTGTGAAACTACTTGAACGGGAATTTTTGGTTGACGGTACCTCTGTAGATCTGACAAATAACGAGTTTAACCTGCTTGTGTTTTTGATGAAGAACAAGAACAAAATTGTCACACAGGAAGAGATTGCAAAGAAGGTATGGGATATCCACTTCGATACGCAGACCAATTACATCAACGTTTATATAAGTTATCTTCGTAAAAAGATACGCGAAAACGCTGAAAATGATTATATCGAAACCGTCCGTAAAAAAGGTTTTGTACTTCGCTGCGGAGACGGATAAATGATGAATTATCTGGGATATGATCCTACGATATAATTTTTCAGATGGTTAATCTCTACTTTTTGGTCCGAAATTATCTGTTTTACCAAGTCCCCAATAGAGATAACCCCCACTACTTTATCATTTTCCATGACAGGCAGATGCCGAAACTTTTTCTCAGTCATCAGGGCCATGCATTTTTTGATGGTTGCATCTGGTGGCACCCAGTAGACATCTGATGTCATAATCTCTTTAACTCTCGTGTTTTTCGACGTCCTTCCCTTCAGTATCACTTTGTCGCGATAATCTCGCTCAGAAATGATTCCGCATAAAGATTCATCCTCTAACACCACGAGTGCACCGATACGTTTTTCTGACATCAGTTTAATCGCCTCAAAAACTGAGCTTTCAGGTGCTATATGGTAGACAGTACTTCCCTTTTCTTTTAAAATATTGCTTACCAGCATATGTTCTCCTTTTAGATTAGACAGGCTAAGTGTAGTATAATAAATTTCAGTAATATTTATAACATGAGCGCAAGTTATTGATAAGTATTTAAATAGCCTCTTATTGGCGTTAATGCTGCTTGGGAAGTGTTTGATCCATATTTGCCACAGAATATGCCATTACTGCCATTGTAGCGACACATTTTTTGTATTCTTCGGCGCTTAACTTGTCTATGGTGTCGGCAGCGGTGTGGTGGTACCAAAAATAGCGGCTCCCGTCTACCCGAAGTCCCATACCGGGAATGCCTTCCTTCATAAGGGGACTAATGTCAGCCCCTCCGCCGCCGCGTGTTATTTCGTCGGCACCGATCGGTTTCAGCAGTGATCCGATTTTTTTAATTATTTTGTACGCCTCATCAGATCCGGAAAATCCAAAGCCCTTGGGCGTAAATACACCACCGTCCGACTCCATTGCCAGTATATGATTGTGTAACGTACCGTTTTCTTTGACCAGGTCGCGGTATTTTTTCGCCCCCCGAAGTCCATTTTCTTCATTTGTCCACATTACAAGTCGCACTGTTCTCCGGGGTCGGAGACCGAGCTCATTCATCAGTTTCAGCGCTTCCCATGCCGCAAAACAGCCGCCGGCGTCATCCATCGCTCCCTGCCCGAGATCCCAAGAATCGATATGTCCACCAAGGACGACAATCTCTTCCGGTTTCTCACTGCCTCGTATTTCAGCCACGATGTTTCTTGATTTTGTATCTGGAAGAGTCCTTGCTTCCATATAGAGCTGAACCCTCACTGTTTCGCCGCGTTTTTGCAGCCGGTGAAGGAGGGAGGCATCTTCACCCGTAATAGCGGCATGCGGTATCTTCTTTACACCTTGCTGGTAACGAGAGTTACCGGTGTGCGGTGTTTTCATCGAAAAAGGCCCCACCGAGCGGATGAGGCTTGCCACTGCGCCCACTTTCGCTGCTTCTACAGCTCCTGAAACCCGGTATTGCACAGTTTCCCCGTACGTGGTAAAGGGAACATCATACAGCACAATTTTGCCCTTGGCTTGTTTGGCTTTGGCCTTTAGATCCTTAAAACTATTAACCACCAGGACCTCGGCTTCGACCCCTTTTTGCGGAGTGCCAATGCTGCTACCAAGCCCCAGCATGGGTAGTTCTTTTTTCCTGGGGGCGGTCATCGCTGCATATTCACTTCCCCGTACCCAGCGCGGGACCATGACCTCTTGCGTATGTACATTTTCCAGCTCACCCTTTTTTAGCTCTTCCATAATCCAGTCGATAGAGCGTTCCAGACTTTTAGAACCGCTAAAGCGATGCCCAAAGGTATCCACAAAATAAGTGAGCTCATCAAATGAGGTTTCATCTGACAGGGCCGCATTAATCAATTTTTGAGCATCTGCCCGGTGGTTTTCCAGGGGAAATTTATTTTGTGCTAACAGGGGTGATATGCAGAAAACAAGAAGTGTTGTAAGCAGTATTCCTATACGAGTCATAAAGCGGCTGGCCTTTTTGGGTAGTATATTTTGATGCTTGAGATTAATTACAAAAAATAAGAACAATAAAAAAAGGCCCGGTGCTCCGGGCCCTTTAACGTTGAAAATAAGTGAGGTTAGTCCATGGATTTCTGATTGTTCTCCGCAATTTCTTGGTACATCAGGAATTCGTCAGGTGTTATATCAGCAAATAGATAGTTTATTGGATCAATCGGTTTCCCATCGCGATAGACTTCGTAATGGAGATGAGGTCCTTCAACCATGCCCGAGTGCCCCGAATAACCCACCAGGTCGCCGCGCGAAATTTTGGCACCGGGTTTAATACCATCCGCAAAAGAGGAAAGATGGGCATAACGGGTTTCATACCCGTACCCGTGATCAACAATTACCAACCGGCCGTATGTGCCTTTCCTGCTAGCGTACTTAATGGTGCCGTCCCCAGTGGCATACACGTCATCGCCTACGTTAGCCCGGAAATCAAGGCCTTCGTGCATACGCCGATATTTTAGTACCGGATGAAATCGCATGCCATAGCCACTCAATAGTATACCCTGAACAGGCTTTATGGCAGGAATGTGCTCCATCTTTTCCTGGTTGCCGTTGTAATATTTCTTGATCTCCGTAAAACTCGCTTTTTGGATATTAATTCCCCGCTCCAACATTTCAAGCTTTTCGGAAGTCCATTTCAGAATTTCGGCGGTTTCCTGGCTGTATACGTCATAATCAGAGTAAACATCGGCTCCTCCCATACCGGCTTCCCGTTCATCATAGGGGATAGGCTCCATACCGAGCACCGACCGGTACATTTCATTATCGGTTTGTGCCAGCTGGTTTAACTCGCTATCAAGATCCTTAATCGTGGTTTTGGTTTCTTCAAGGTGGTGTAGCAGGGCTTGATTTTCAGCTTTGAGTGCAATTTCAGCAGGAGTACCTACAGTGGTTGAAAGAATGGAAATACCCAAGCCCGCAAATACAACGCCAAATAAAATGTATGAACAAGCCGTATAAACGACTCTCTCGAACGTATTGTACTTGACCGGTACAAAATCACAATTACGCTCGTCGTAGAAAAAATAGTTTTTTAGAGCCATAACTCCTTCTTTAATTCCATGAGAGCAATTGCCGCAGATAAATTTTTTAAATGGAAAAACTGTTCCCCGACATAAAGCGAATAAAGATACCTCTAATATAATATTTTTTAATAACTACTCAACATCCCCTTCAAAATAGTCAATAGCCCGTTTGGGCATATCCCCCGAACTGGATTTCTTTGCAATGTGTTGTTTTATCTTATCCTGCAGCACTTCTGCAGCGTCGTATCCGTAGTGCCGAAGCAGGTAGTTCATGGCTATTACCTCTGCGATAACCGTAATGTTTTTGCCCGGGGTTATCGGCAGATGGATAAGGGGAACTTCAACACCAAGGATGTTTGTGGAATCCTGGTCGAGACCGGTCCGTTCGATATCTTTGGATTCATCCCACAAGGAGAGTTCCAGTACCACTTCAAGACGTTTTTGATACCTTATGGCACGAATGCCGAACATCGACATCACGTCAACGATACCGAGCCCGCGTATTTCCATAAAATGCTGGTTCATTTCAGTGGCCGAGGTCATCAGGATGTTATTCTTTTTGGTAAGCATGACCACATCGTCAGCCACCAGCCGGTGACCGCGCTCGACCAAGTCCAGTGCCACCTCGCTTTTTCCAATGCCCGATTTACCGGCAATCAGTATCCCGATACCGTAAACATCTACCATAGAGCCGTGAACCAGCGTCTGGACCGCAAATTGGTCTTCCAGGAAGTCCCTGATCAGGTACATGAACCGAGTGGTCTCGATAGGGGTATTATAGATCGGGATTTCTGCATCATTTGCCATCTCAAGCAGGTATTCAGGCAGGTTATTGCTGTCGGTCAGGAAAATGATCGGGATGTTGAACTCTACAAGCTTCTGGAACGATTTCTTTCGCTCCTCTTCGCTCATGTTATCAAGATACTGGCTTTCAGTATTGCCGATCACCTGGATACGTTGATAGGTGAAGAGCTTAACATAGCCCGCAAGAGCGAGCCCCGGCCGGTGAAGGTCGGCCTCGGTGACATATCGCTTACTGGTGAACTCTTCACCAGCAAGCGGTCGTAGGTCAATATTGACCCGCTCTTGCAGTTTTTCAACTAAATAGGCTACACTTATTTTGTCTTTCCTGGGTATCGGTTCCAGATCTCCAAAGGGCATATATGAATTCAGTGGTTGGTGAAATGCTTGTTCTTATATTTTTTTAGCTGTCGTGTGATGTTGTCAACTACACGATTCATCGCCTGTTCATAGGTAGGGGCTTTTTCTTTAGCATTTAACAATTTTTGAGGAATTTTGACATTCAGTTCGGCTTGTTGCGGTTCTTCATCATCTGGGGTTGGTTCCAGAATAATATCGCAAGTGACAATTCGATCGTAAAACTGATCCAGTTTCTGAACAGCATCCACACTATATTGCTTCAGTTGTTGACTAGCATCAAAATGACGTGCGGTGAATGTTGTTTTCATAAGCTTATCCTCCTATCAGTTATCGTTTAACTTTTTGCTCTGGGATGTGCTAATTCATATACATTTTTAAGTCGTTCTACACTCGTATGAGTGTAAACTTGTGTCGAGGCCAGGTTCGAATGGCCCAAAAGTTCTTTAATTACCCGGATATCGGCACCCCGATCCAGCAGATGAGTGGCAAAACTATGGCGCAGCACGTGGGGACTTTTCTGCGTGACCTCACTGGCCCGGGTCAAATAATCGTTCACCAGGCGCTGCACCGCCCGTGGATAGATACGCTGACCATGGGCAGCCAGAAACAGGGCACTGCGTGCATCACGATCCGTACGAGTTCCGTATAATTCCTTCCGTGTTTGAAGATGACGTTTCAAGGCTGTTACCGAACTGCTGCCCAGGGGCACAATCCGTTGTTTCGCTCCTTTGCCCATCACTTTCACCTGTTTCAGATCAAAATTCACTTCATCAATATCCAGCGATACCAACTCGCTCAGCCTGATGCCCGTGCTGTAAAAAAGTTCTAAAATTGCGCGATCCTGCGCACTTTGAGGATTGTCGCCGGGAGCCAGTTCCATCATCCGGGAAAGATCCTCGCTATTGACGGTTTTCGGCAGTGGCTGATCTTTTTTGGGCACAATTAGCAGGTGTGCAGGGTTTTGCTCTACCATTCCCCGTTTAAAACTGTACTTAAAAAAGGAGCGAACTGCCGCCACTTTTCGGGCAATGGAACTTTTAGCCATTCCTTCCTCTGAAAGTTCGCCCAGCCACAAACGGATGGTGAGACGTTCAACAGCCTGTAAATCGACTTCACTGTCTGAAGAATCAAAATATTGGGCACAGAATTCCAGGAATTGGGTCAGATCATTCTCATACGAGGTTATGGTGTGGGGCGATGCGTTCCGCTCAACCTTCAGATATCGTAAATATTTGGTAATAGCTTCTTTCATCTACCTTAATATGGGTACTTAGAAACTATAAGTAAAGGAGTGATTTATAGAATTTCGACTTAAAAAAATACAATCTTCATGCCCGAAGTAAGCAGCTTCGGCAGAAGTCTCCACTTGTCGAATAATCCATCAAACCGGGCGCCCCTTCCATTCTGTTTTTGTTTTTGTAAGATAATCTTTAACTGCGGTTATTCCCAAAACCTGAAACCAAAGCACACTGAACGGATGTAGAAATCCATACCAATAGCTCCAGGCAAACCATCGGGCCATTAAAAAGCGATGAGAGAAAGCCAAAAAGATGGCACTGGCAGACCAGGCCAAAATACCAGTAGCTGCGGAAAAAAGGGCTCCAATAAATAAAACAGGAGGGATGATATACACGATCAGATGAATAAGCCCCATTAACCCAAAGAGGAACAGGTTGTTTCCAAAACCTGCCAGGAAATTTTTCCTGAATCCCTGCCATATTTCACTATTGGAACGGTACATGCGACAACTAATCGCCTGGCTGCCGTAGTACATGCGCATGGAATAACTTTTTAATTTAATTTTCTTTGCCAGTTCAACATCATCTACAACTTTTTGTTTTACTGATTGATGGCCTCCAACTTCTTGGTATGCCGCTCGTTTAAACGCTATGAACTGTCCACAGGCAGCCGCAAACAGGGGAGAAAATTTATCCCACAAAAACGGGGGCATCCAGCGGGGCGACCGAAAGACATAATGAACAGGAAGAAGGCTCAACAGGGCATAATATACCAGCGGGATAAGCATTTTTTCCCAGAAAGTGCCCAATACCTGTCGTGGCCAAACAGTCAGCATATCCAAGACATCGCGCCCCATCGTTCGTACAACCCTTCCCGCAGTATCACTGTCAAACCAGGTATCGGCATCTGCAAAGATAATGATATCGCCATCTGCCGCTTCTCCCAGTTGCTGGCAGGCCCAGGGTTTTCCCAGCCAGTCGTCGGGCTTGGGTTTTCCCCGGAGCAGTACTAGCCTGTCACTGATGGATTGGTCCTGCTTAAGTGAAGCAAGAATTTCTCCTGTATCATCTGTGGAGTGATCATCCAGTACCAACACTTCAACTTTTTCATACTTCTGGTTTAGTGCCGAGCGAATAGACCGTTCAATATTTTGTTCTTCATTCCGTGCAGGCACACAAATGCTTACCTTGGGAGAATCATCCGTAAATCTGGTTTCTCCAGCGGGACTTAATGAGGTGAAGTTTAGCCTATTTCGCATTAAAATAAGCGAGGTTAGCAATAAATAACAGGTAGCAAAATATAGCAGGTAAATCATGGCCCGAACTCAAAAGCTCTTAGTGAAACTAGAAACTGCAAATATTAGGTTATACTATAGGCAAAGTAAATAAATTACATCCATAGCTGATGGTAGCTTATGCAGATACTCTCTGATTACGCAAAAGATGTACGAACCCAAAAATTCAAACCGGGAGCATATGAATGGTGGTATTTTGACGGTGTTGACAATACCGGTGATTATAGTTTAGTGATTATTTTTTATGAGGGAAATCCTTTCTCAACACGCTATATACAGCGATTAAAGAACTGGAATCGTTCAGATAGCGTGTTCCCGGAAGAGCATCCTGCCGTTAGCATTTCCGTCTATAAAAATCAAACCCCGATCTATTATAGTTTTACCGAGTTCAAACAGGAGGATTGTTTTTTCGATTCCAACGTACCCTATATTGTTGTGGGTGACCATACAATGGAGGCTGAGTCTTCTGATGAAAGTATTTCATACCGCCTGATGTTAAATGAAGAATTGCCATCCGGTGATGCCATTAAAGGGACGGTCACGTTCAAGAGTTCAAAAACTCCTGAGAAATTGTTGGAAAGCGTTCAGGAGTTCCACAAAGAGGGACACTTGTGGAATTTGGTGCAGCCAAGAGCAGATGTAGAGGCGAACCTTGAGATTTCAGCCCGGGCGGAAAAAGCCAAAGAAGTTGTGTTCGAAGGGAAGGGATATCACGACCATAATATGGGTAATGAGCCGATGCGGAATGAGTTCAATGAGTGGTATTGGGGGCGCTTCCATTTTGAGATGGGCACGCTCGTGTATTACATGATGGACCGAAAGAACGAGCAACAGCACCAGGCATGGCTGCTGAGCCCGGACAATAACGAACTAATTGCCACCTATCCCAATATTGACCTTCAGGATGAAAGCTGGTCGCCTTTTGGTCTCCACACCGCCAGAAAACTGATGCTCAACAATGATAAGGCGCATATCACTATACAACAGGCAAGGATATTAGACAACGGGCCTTTTTACCAGCGGTTCAGCAGTGATTCTTTCATAAATATTCCGGATGAGGATATCATGCAGGTCGCCGAGGGTATATCGGAGTTCATTCGCCCGGACCGAATTTATTGGCGGACGTTCTGGCCGTTCGTGAATATGCGCATTCGGTATGAAGATGAATCACCCCACTGGGTACAGCGCTCAAAACGACTCTACCGATGGATATGGTAGAACTCACAAAAAACGCTCATAACCCGAATCATCGAAGCCGGCGGTTGATCGCAAATCATTCAGTAAAGATTGGAGTTTTTCTTGCAAAAGCTGTGTCCTCTTTTTGTTGTTGAGAGTTCCGGGCACCTCAACAGCTTCCCCGACATGCAGGTGAAGTTCGGGTTTATCTTTTCTTATTGTTTGTATGTGAATAGCAATTGGAACGATATCAACATCCAAATCCCTAACTTTTGAATAGATCCATGCCAGTCCACCTTCAAATTGCAGTTTAGATCCGACCGGAGTTATTTTTCCTTCGGGATAGACAAACAGGCAGGCGTTGTTGCGCTGCATCGACTGGACGGCATAACGCATAGAAGTGACAGCTTTCCTCGGGTAATTTCGGTTGATAGAAAATGCCCCGATTTTTTGGAAAAAGCGGTACTGCTCCATCTGCCTGTCTTCCATCAGGGCCCGTGCCTGCTGTTTTAAACGAAACTCATTCAAGAGGAGGGGAATAAGTCCATCCCACCAGGAATTGTGGTTCAGGAAATAGATCGTTTTGCTTTTTTTGCCCGGCTTGTAATCCTGGCGCAGCCACACCCTGCTAAAGCGCCGTTTGAACAGCAGCCAGGTATACCATTTAAAGATTCTGATAAACCATGTAGATTCTTTGGCAGGAATAAATTCCACTGGCAAGAAAGATTTTGTTGAACAAAACGAATGTGAATATCTTTAGCGACTGATAAAGAATCCACTCTAACTTAAGATAATACTGATGCTGAAGCTAAATCCCGATATCCAGGAATATGCCCACCAACATACGACGCCCGAACCGGAGTTGATCCAGGAGTTAATTGAGACCTCCGACCGTGAGTTAGAATATATCGACATGCTGAGTGGACGAGTAGTGGGGCGTTTGCTGAATATGCTGGTGAAAATTACGGGGGCGCGCCGGGTGCTGGAAATTGGCATGTTTACCGGCTATTCAGCCCTTATGATGGCTGAAGCACTGCCGGAGGACGGTGAACTGCAAACCTGTGATCTCAATGAAAAGTATGCGTCAATAGCACGCTCATTTTTTGAGAGAAGTAAGAACGGCCATAAGATCCATGTCAACATGGGGGAAGCCCTGGAGAGCCTTGAAAAGCTTGAAGGACCATTTGATATGATATTTATTGATGCGGATAAGGGAAATTATCCCAACTACTACCGACAGGCACTGCCCAAGCTTAAAAGCGGTGGCGTGATGGTGGTTGACAACGTGTTTTTAGCAGAGAATGTGCTTGATCCGCAGGATGAGAAGGCGGAGGCGGTAGACGAGTTAAATAAACTTATTGCCGATGACGACAGGGTAGAACAGGTGATGTTAACCGAACGCGACGGCCTAATGATTGTGCGTAAACTGTAATCTTATTGTAAGAATTGAGGGTTGGGAGGGAGTTGCACTCACATCAATGCTTGTTCGGGAGTACAATTCCCAATTCCAAGGGAAAGGTATTAGTTATTTCTACCCTTCAATCTTTTCAATCCTTAATCCTTCCTCACTTCAGTCATTCAACCACAGCCTGATATACCATATTTGGGAAAAGATCCCGGAACGGCAGACCGTTGGCGGGCATCAGCTGGGTTAGGAACAGGAATGCCATATCTTTTTGGGGATCAATCCAGTAGACAGGATAGTAAGCACTACCCCAACCATAAGCTCCTTCGGTACCGATCTCACCAAACTCGCCGAGATCTTCAACAACTTTAAATCCCAGTCCGAACCCGAGATCACCCCAGGCGTACATATCCCCGGTATGATTGGCATGCATCAGCTTAACGGTGCTGGGACTCAGGATACGGGTGCCGTTAAACTCTCCGCCATTGAGGAGCATCTGCATAAAAACGCCATAATCCGTTATCGTGGACATCAGTCCGGCTCCACCGGAAAAGCAGGTTCGTGGTCCGTGGATGTAGTCGGTACTGCTGGTCGGTTCCATCAGTTCGAGGTCACCATCGTCGTTTATACCGTAAACAGGCGCCAGTCGGTCGGCCTTTTCTGGTGGGAGAAAGAAATGGGTGTCATTCATTCCAAGGGGTTCAAAAATGCGTTTGTTAAAGAATTCATCCAGGGGCATGCCAGAAACCACTTCTACAAAATATCCCAACACATCAGTTGAGTAGCCGTATTGCCACTGCTCACCGGGCTGCGAGTGCAGGGGAAGTGTAGCGAGCTTCTTAATTTTTTCTCCTATCGACACTTCTTCTTCATCAGCGAAATACCAATCGCTCAAATCTGCTTCTTCATAGGCTTCGTGCGCCACGCCATTACCATAGGTCAAACCGGAAGTGTGCGTGAGCAGATGCTGGATGGTGATCGGTCGTTTGGCAGGGACTGTGCGATAACCTTTTCCGTTGGTAGAGTCCGACACGGCAACTACTGGATCTTTGAAGGCGGGAATATAGTCCGATACCGGATCACTGAGCATAAAATGTCCCTCTTCATAAAGAATCATCACCGCAACTGAGGTTACCGCCTTGGACATTGAAGCGATTCTGAAAATAGCATCTTTTTGCATCGGTTGTCGTTCCTCAATATTCATCATGCCGTGCGACTTGAAATATGCTGCTTTCCCGTCGCGCAGGATGAGTGTGTTTACGCCCGCCATTTTCTGTTCGTCTATCTGTTTTCGAATGAGCTGATCAAGTCTCTCCAGTCTATCTGGTGACAAACCAACCGCTTCAGGCTGAACCTGTTGAAATTGACCCATTCCAACAAGAGGGACCAGGGACAGGATTAATATCAGGAAAATGGTGCGCAAATCGTTATATAGGATTCTTTTTTTGAGCATGTGCATTTCATTTATGTTGTGAGTTCAGCTATCCATTTGGTCATTTCAGCCTAAAATGTAGCAGGATAATAAATTAATGCAAGGATGGTATAGCAATTTGTGGAAATTGGGAGGGAAGTTACAAAAAGGACTTCAGAAGAGGGGGAGAAAAAAGGGGGGAGATTGTATTCTCCCCCCCGGAAATAATTAAGAGCTAATTTCTACCAGCTCAATATCAAATTTCAGGTCTTTTCCTGCTAACGGATGGTTGGCATCCAGCGTAACCTGATTTTCTTCTACTTTTGTAATGGTTACGGGGATACTTCGACCTGATTCATTTTGTTTTACCTGCAGTTGAACGCCTACTTCAGGATCAACTTCTTCAGGCAGCTCTTCTTTGGTAACTTCAATTTCCAGATCATCGCGACGTTCGCCATATGCTTCATCGGATGGGATATCAACAGATGTGGAATCGCCTTCAGCCATTCCAATTACTGCTTTTTCAAAGCCGGGAATCAGTTGACCTTCGCCGAGTGTAAACTCCAGCGGCTCCCGGTCGCGGGATGAATCGAATACCGTACCATCTTCCAGGGATCCGGTATAATGAACTTTAACTTTGTCTCCTTCTTTTACTGTGGACAAAATGTACCTTTCTTTTATTGCAGTTATTTAAATTCGTCCGACAATATAACTATAATCCAATAGAATATTTATTTTTAAAAGCAAGTTATTTTTTATCGACCAGATAAATAATTTAAATCAGAATGTTTCCTTGATTAAATTATTTGAGCGGAGTGTAGAGTCCACTGAAACTTGAAAATTTATGCTTCCCAGCACCAAGCCTTCCTGAGTAACGACGTCTACTTTCCAATTGCCCGGCATCAACTTTTCCTTGTAGGTATATCCACGGTATCCGCCCGTGCGCCCACCAGTAATTTCATAGCCAATTTTATCGGTTACTTCCCAGCGTTGTGTATGCGGACTATACCAGTTCCAAAGGTGAAATACTGATTTTTGCAGGTCAGCCGGAGCAAATATTGAGGTATACACAAACACGCTGTCTCCCTGCTGCCAGGCGATGTTTGGGGAGTGGGGGCACCAGAAAGTATATTTTTCGCTTGGGCTATATGTTACGGTAAAGCGATTGTCATCCTTTTGGACATGCTGTGCTACAATACCATTTTCAAGGGCCAGCGGCACTGGGGGAATAAGGTTAAAAAAGTAGAAAAAGTTAATAAGCAGATAGAGTCCGACAATGAGCCCGGTTATCTTTAGACCGCCGATCTCTTTGCGGGTAGAAGGACTTCGCACATAAAGGTATAGAATAAGGAAGAGCGTAGTACCGACGCTGACAGCACCAGAAACCAGGAAAACAAACGTGTTCATGGAGTTGAGGAGAATCGGCAGGAAAAAGGTGAAGAACGTAAAATTTACAAAAAAGTAGGCCCCGAACTGCAGATACTTGTTGGAAATGCGGTGCTTAAGCAGTTCGTTTGCAAAGAGCAGAATCACTAATATTACAAAGAAAGCCATTGTTTTGGTCAGTGACACACTCCGGGAGTAGAAAATAACGTAGGCACTGCATAACCCACCAAGAAAAAACTGGATAGCCAGTGGCAAATATTCTTCGCAGGCTTCCAAAAAAGTATCCTTCCATGCACCGTCATCCGCGAGGTTGAAAAGATAGAGACAAACAGTGAGCGAAGTAAGGTACGTGCAGAGGACAAAATTGCTGTACAGGCTATCAACCCGCCCAAGCGTAAGAGAATCCCAAATGAAGCCACCCATAAAGAAGAGAACGGGTAGATACTTTTTGTGTCGCTCAAGTACGTTCTTAGCCCTTTGCATCATGCCATTATCAAAAGTTGTTTCAAACGAATCGTAATAAATCGAAATTCTGGACCAACAACCAAATAAAAGAATGGATTATCAAAAAGGATTTCTATTTTGTTTCCAAAGTTAGAAGAAAGGCAACAAGGGTATATGAATCGATCTAGAAAAGAAATTTTGGAATCGGCCAAGGTCATTGCCGTTATCGGGTGTTCAGCAGATCCTTACAGGACGAGCCACCACATAGCTAAGTATCTAAAGAACGAGGGATACCGGATTATACCGGTTAACCCCGAATATGAGGAAGTACTGGGAGAGAAGTGCTACAATTCAATCACAGATATCCCTGGAGAGATACAGATAGATGTGGTGGATATTTTTCGGAATGCGAGGTACACTGCTGAGATGGTGGATACTGTTATTGAACGCGTTGAAAAAACGGGCCACAAGCCTGTGGTTTGGACCCAGCTCGGGGTTTCCTCAGCAGAGGCCAAAGCCAAGGCTGAAGATGCTGGGCTGCAATACATCGAGGAACGCTGCATGATGGTGGATCACCAGAGAGAATTGGGGGTAAAGAATTAAAAATGATGAGATCTGGACTTGTTCCGGCCTTTGTATTACTTCATATTTACGAATTGCAACGGCACGTCCAAGTCCAGGCTTTTCAGGTGGTTGATCACGGCCTGCAGGTCGTCAATCTTTTTTCCGGTAACCCGCACCTGGTTATCCTGGATTGCAGGTTGGACTTTTAGCTTAAGTTCTTTTATCTCTTTAACAATCCCTTTTGCAGTATCACGATCAATCCCCTCTTTAACTATTATTTCCATCTTGACATGCCCCTTCGAGGTTCCTTCCAAGGGCTTGAAATCCAGTACTTTGGGACTTAGCCCCCGCTTGATGGCATTACGTGTTAGCATCTCTTTCAGGGCATTCATTTTCATATTGTCGCCTGCAACAAGGTGAATGGTGTTATCCTTTTTATTAAAGATAACTTCGGTATGCAGGCCGCGGAAATCGTACCGGCTGTTGACCTCTTTAATAGTGTTGTTGACCGTATTATCGATTTCCTGGGAATTAATTTTGTTTACAATATCGAACGATGCCATCGGGAGTACGTAATAATTAAGGGAAGTATATGGCAGGTAAAGTAGTGAATTCCCTGCAGATTAGCCCGCTTTGTCGAGCACTTTTTTTCGCTCTCGCTCGTGCTCTTTGATACGCCGGCTTAACAGCTGCTCTACCAATTTGCGATCTTCCGGGGGGATAGATGTATTGAACTCGCAAATCTTGCCCTCTTCCGTCATGTAATCGATGGTGATCACATCCTCCGAATACCATTCTAATGCAAGGACCAGCTTCCACTCAATAAATTGGTCGAGTATAAGGATACCCCGAGCACGAAATTCCGGCACAATACGGACGGTCCAGCCAAAGAACCCGAATCCAATGAGCGACAGGCCAGAGGTGATTCCGATGCCGCTGAAAGGTCCAAATGTTAAGATGCCGGTTCGGTAGATCCCGTAGGCAACCAATAAAACCGCAATTAGGTTGGGAGCGATATCAATCCAGAAAGAGCGGTGCATGTAGCCGATAGCACCAGCCCGGGTTTTTTTAACAATCAGCTTTATTCCGATTCCCAGGAAAAACCCGGTGGCCATGGTATAAAGTCCCATGGTTATTTGTGCTGCCACAGCCTGCGTGAAAATGCCGATCCAGTGAGCCGCAGATAGCAAGGTTAAAATGATCATCGCAATCAAAAGGGTATTACTGACGTTTCTCTGGTTTAGATGCTCCAGCCGTAGGTACTGCCGGTATCCAAACCATCCGGACAGGATAAAAAGTGCAGTCAATATTGAGATCAGTAAAATCATGCAATAAATTACGTAAAAGTTTCCGAAAAATTAGAAGTTGAATGGTTATCATTCAAGAACTCTTTACAGGGTCATAATTAATAAATAAGATTTTTATGGATAAGCAATATCAACCCAAAGGGGTTGAAGTACGAAATTCTGAGCAGGAGCTGGAAGTGCAGTGGGCCGACGGGCATACCTCGGTATATACGCTCTATGGATTACGAAAAAACTGCCCTTGTGTGAAATGCCGTGGGGGACATGGGGAGATGGGCAACTATGACATGTCATACTTTTTTGTAGACCCGCCACGAAAAGTAACGGTCAAGAATATCAAGCAGGTTGGAAATCATGCTATCCGCATATTTTGGAGTGACGGCCACAGCGACGGCATGTTCCAGTGGGAAACACTCCGGAAACTGTGCCCGTGTGAAGAGTGCCACGCCGAGCAAGAGTAGTAATTTTTGCGTACTGCGTATTACGCATTGGTTAGAAAACTACCCGAATTGTATTTAACGAGCTAGGGTAGATATTTGGATTATAAAACCTATAACCCTCAACACGAAAACACGAAACCCGGATGCCCGTAACTCAAATGTAATCCGCAAAAACCTCTTCCAGTGTTTGATTGAAGTTCTTCACAGGCGTCGGCTCAAAATCCTGGCCGGTGAGCTTCTCAAAAAGCTCCACATATCGCTCATATACCTCCCAGCGGAACTCATCCGGCAGGTCGGGCAATGTTTGCCCCTCCAGCCCCTGGAAGTCGTGGGCCATCAGCCACTCGCGCAGAAATTCCTTGGAAAGCTGCTTCTGCCGCTGACCTTTTTCCAGTCGCTCATCATATTCATCCGCATAAAAATAACGGGAGGAGTCGGCCGTGTGGACCTCATCGATCAGGGTGACGTCCCCGTTGTGAAGTCCGAACTCATATTTCGTATCAACTAAAATCAGTCGATGGTCCGCCGCCACCTGTTGACCGCGCTCAAAAACCTTGAATGCCTTTTCGCGGATTTCTGACCAGGTCTCCTCATCGACAATACCCTGATCCAGAATCTCCTGTTCCGAGATATCCTCATCGTGGCCCTCTTTTGCTTTGGTCGCGGGCGTTAGGATCGGCTGCTCGAATTTTTGGTTTTCAACCATTCCGTCAGGCAGGGATACGCCGCAAAGTTCCCGTTTGCCCGAATCGTACACACGCCAGGCATGGCCCGTAAGGCAGGCACGGATGACCACTTCCACCGGCACCGGTTCACATTTTTTTGCTATGGTTACATTGGCATGCGGCACATCCAGCACATGGGTATCTACCAAATCACTCACTTTTTTAAATCCAAAAGCCGCAAGCTGATTCAGGATTTGTCCCTTATAAGGAATTGCCTGCCGCATGATATGATCAAACGCTGAGATTCGGTCGCTAACCACAATGCCGAGGGTCTCTTCGTTCAGTTCATACACTTCGCGTACTTTCCCCCGGTATGGGTCAGGTAAACTGGCAACAGTCGTTTCGGTGATGCAGTGTTGTAACGCTTCTTCTCGGTCCATGGAATATGAAAATGCCAATTATTCTCGATTTAATGGTCAAGAGAAAATCCAAAAATATCGGCATAATCTGAAATCCGATTTAGAGTAATTTTCGTAATATGTTATTAAGCTTTGATTGAACCGGGAACTATTCTATCAGGTTGTTGCATTCAATTAAATAAATTATCAAGAATAAAATCGCATCAATGACTGATCTTTTTCGGATTCCATTTAACCTGATTCGCCCGCTGTATGAGCGTACCTCGATACACCGATCGGTTGTGGAGGAGGTGGAAA
This sequence comes from Aliifodinibius sp. S!AR15-10, assembly GCF_031569985.1. NCBI lineage: Bacteria > Pseudomonadati > Balneolota > Balneolia > Balneolales > Balneolaceae > Fodinibius > Aliifodinibius sp. S!AR15-10. Next base: position 65,945 of record NZ_JAMQKA010000015.1, read on the forward strand.
ATGAGCAACTACAGGAAGCATACGCACGTTGCCGGGAGATGACCCGTCACCATGCCAAGACGTTTTACATGGCCACCCGGTTTTTGCCCAACAAAAAGCAGCGGGGAATTTTTGCTATTTACGCGCTTTGCCGCTATGTGGATGACCTCGTGGATGAAGCCGAGGATTTGATCATTCGGGAAAAAATCACCTACCCGGACATTCAATACAAAATTGAAAGTTGGAAACAAAAACTGCAGGATACCTACCAGGGAAAACGCTTTGATGATCCAATCTTGCTGGCGTTTTCTGATGTATTGCGTAATTATGAGATTCCAATTGAGTTGCCATTTGAGCTGATGGAGGGGGTCTGTATGGATCTCTATAAAAATCGATATGAGACCTTCGATGAGCTATGGGACTATTCCTACAAAGTGGCTTCAACGGTGGGCCTTATGACCAGCGAAGTGTTTGGTTACAGCTCAGAGAAAGCATTGCAGCATGCCATCGATCTGGGTATAGCAATGCAACTAACCAATATTTTACGTGATGTAGGGGAAGACCTGAAGAAAAATCGAATTTACCTTCCCAAAGAGGAGCTGGAACAGTTTGGGATCACCGAAGAAGCCCTATTCGATCATCGTATTGATGATTCCTTTATCGCTTTTATGCAGTTTCAAATTGAGCGCGCCCGCAAATATTATCGAAGCACTGATAACGGAATTGAAATGCTCGAAAAGGATAGCCGGCTACCGGTGTATCTTGCCAGTTTTAATTATGGCAGGATCCTGGACAAGATTGAGGAGAACGGTTATAACGTCTTTGAGAAGCGTGCCTACCTCAATGCAACTGAAAAAATATCCATTCTGCCCCGTGTCTTTTACCGAATGAAATATTTTACCTCCTGACAAATGATCCTATCACATTAGGTTTCGATCTTTTATATTGATTTTAAACATAAACAACACAAGAGAAAGGTCGGTTGAATGGAAAAAGAAGTGAAAAAGTGGCGGAGTCCTAGTTTGGGAAAAAATGTGGAACTCCGCATTTATGGCGAATCGGGAACACCGTTGCTGGCAATTCCAACAAGAGAAAAGGGAGCAGACCAATGGGAAAAAAAGGGAATGGTTGATTCCATCTCGTTCCAGTTGGAAAACGGCTATAACCAGCTTTTTTGCATCGAATCGGCCGACAATGAAACGTTTTTCAACGATGATATCACACCGGCACAGCGCATTATCCGTCACATTCAGTATGAATCATTTGTGATCGAAGAGGTTGTTCCGCTTATCCAAGAAAATAGTGCGATCGATTTTCTGATTGTATGTGGTGTGGACACCGGGGGCTATCATGCCATCAACCTTGGCCTTAAGCATCCCAACAGTTTTGGGAAAGCGATCGGAATCAGCGGCGTCTATGACATACTTCCATTCATGGATAATTATTATGATGAAAATATCTATTACAACAACCCCGTGGATTACTTGCCGAATTTGACAAATGAGAAACTGCTTGACAAAATCCGGGGAGTTGATTTCAGGCTGGTCAGCTATGCCAATGATCCCCGCAAAGATGTGGCCTACCGGCTGGATAATATTTTTAAAAGCAAGATGCTGCACCATGAGCTGGATGTCTGGCAAATGGAATCCGATGATGAATGGGACATCTGGAAGCAGATGTTCAAAATCCATATCGTTTAGTATTTATGGCTGAAATACAGAAGGTTCTGATCGCTAACAGGGGCGAAATTGCACTTCGTGTTATCCGTACCTGCCGCGATATGGGTATTCAGACGGTCGCGGTTTATTCCGATCCGGATGCTCACGCGCCACACGTTCTACATGCTGATGAGTCGGTGCATATAGGGCCGGCAGCATCCTCTGAGAGTTATCTGGTGTTTGATAAAATCATCAACGCAGCCAAACAAACCGGGGCCGATGCTATTCACCCGGGATACGGTTTCCTGAGCGAAAATGGTAATTTTGCTGAGCGATGCCGGAATGAAGATCTTATTTTTATCGGGCCAAAACCCGAATCCATCCGGCTTATGGGGGATAAAACGGCGGCGCGGGAACTCATGAGCAAGGCTGACATCCCGTACCCGCCCGGCACCAAAGATGCGCTCAAGGATCCCGAAGAAGCAGAAAAGATCGCTGAGGATATTGGCTATCCCGTACTGGTGAAAGCTGCTGCCGGTGGCGGAGGAAAGGGGATGCGCATAATTCACAATAAAGAAGATTTTCAGTCAGGCATAAAAGCGGCGCGTTCTGAAGCACGAAATGCATTCGGGGATGATCGCGTCTACATCGAAAAGTATCTTGAGGAGCCCCGTCACGTAGAGTTCCAGATTATAGCTGACAAGCACGGCAATGTGTTGCACGTTTTTGATCGTGAATGTTCGATTCAGCGACGCCATCAAAAAGTAATTGAAGAGGCCCCGTGCGCTATTCTTACCCCGGAATTGAGGGCCGAGATGGCGGAAGCGGCCATTGCAGTTGCCAAAGCATGCGATTATGAAAACGCCGGAACGATTGAGTTTTTAGTGGATAGGAACCGGAATTTTTACTTCCTGGAGATGAACACGCGCCTGCAGGTGGAGCATCCGGTCACCGAGCTGATTACAGGCCTGGACTTGGTACAACTGCAGATCTTGGTGGCCCAGGGTTGTGAGCTGCCTTTGAAGCAAGAAGATATCAAAAAACAGGGGCATGCCGTTGAATGCCGTATTTATGCTGAGGATCCCCGGGACAATTTCTTACCCAGCACGGGAAGATTAACAAAGCATCGCATCCCTTCCGGAAATGGTATCAGGGTGGATGCCGGGGTAGAAGAAGGGCAGAGCATAACGATCAATTATGACCCGATGATATCCAAACTCTGCAGCTATGGAAAGAACAGGGAGGAGGCGATCCAACGGATGCTGCGCGCACTTGAAGAGTATGAAATAGGGGGGTGCCGCACGACGATCCCATTCTGCCGGTACGTGCTACAGCACAATGATTTCCGCTCAGCCGAATATGACACCCATTTCGTACCGGATATTTTTGATCCCACCGCACTCGATAACGGCGATGCCAGGTTGGCTGATATCCGGTCTGTCGCAGCTGCCTTGCTGAAAAGAGAACAAAGTGAAGAAAACAATCAATCGTCCTTTAAAAGAACGGCAGTATCTCAAAACTCTCACTCCCTGTGGTGGAAGAAACGACAAAACCGTTAATTGCTGGTAACTCAAAATCTGTCCAAAATGAAAACATTGGTTCGCCTGGAAGAGTTGGGCATGGTTCTGCTTTCTATTGTGCTTTTTTCAACAACTGGTTACGCCTGGTGGTGGTTTCTGCTGCTTATTCTTACCCCTGATATTTCAATGGCAGGTTATCTTGTAAACGCAAAAACGGGTGCATTTCTCTACAATGTAATTCACCACAAAGGAGTGGCGATCCTGATCTATTTGCTGGGATTCTATTACATTAGTCCACTAACACAGATGATCGGGATAATCCTGTTTGCACACTCTTCTATGGACCGCATATTTGGCTACGGACTTAAATATTCAGACTCATTTCACCATACTCACCTGGGGTGGATTGGGAAAAGACCGAACGGGGAGAACTAGCGGGAAAAACGTCTATTCTGAACATGATACCTCACAAGTTTTTTATAGTTTAAGTTTGAGAAAATCGCAATTGAAGGAAGAAAATTTTGGCGAAACAGAACCAAGATCTTTTTAATCAGCTCAAGAAACTTGACACCGAACAGCGGAATCCTGCCACCCAGGAGATTGATCTGGCAGATGCCCGTGAAATCGCTCGTCTCATTAACGAGGAAGATAAAAAAGTGGCCGACCAGGTGGAATTAAGGCTTGATCAGATTGCAGAAGCTATTGAAATAGTGAAAGAGGCGTTACAGGACGGTGGGCGTCTTATCTATGCAGGAGCGGGTACCAGTGGGCGCCTCGGGGTCTTGGATGCTGCGGAGTGCCCGCCAACGTTTGGTTCCGATCCTGAACAGGTGGTAGGCCTGATAGCAGGTGGAAAAGAGGCAATGTTTGTAGCCCAGGAGGGAGCCGAGGATCATGAGAGTAATGGCGTAGATGCGATGGATGAGATCAACCTTTCACTGCCCGACGTGCTTTGTGGATTAGCAGCAAGTGGCCGAACACCGTATGTGCATGGCGCCATAAAAGAAGCCCGCAAGCGGGGTTGCAAAACAATTTTTGTCACCACCGTACCACGCGACCAGTTGGACCTTGAGGTTGACGTGCTGATCGATGTGCCGGTGGGTCCGGAAGTCATTATGGGAAGCACACGCATGAAAAGTGCCACCGCTCAGAAAATGGTGCTCAACATGATTACAACCGGTGCCATGATTCGACAGGGCAAGGTATATGAAAATGTGATGGTCGACCTGATGCTGTCCAATAAAAAACTGCATGAACGGGCTAAGCGCATTATCATGAATTTTACTGACCTCAATTACCAGCAGGCCTCTGACAAACTGGAACAGGCGGGGGGACACGTGAAAACCGCCCTCTTGATGGCCTTGGGCAATATTTCGAGGGAGAAGGCTCAGAAACTTCTGCAAATCCATAACGGTTTTATTCGAAAAGCATTCATAAGTTTAAAGGAAAATCAACAGTAAGATGCGCACTTTTTGGAGTGTTATTTACTGGATATGGTGGGCTCTGTGCATAATTTCTTTTTTTCTGCTGGTGACCATCACTTTCTTAGTGACGTTTCCTTTTGATGAGCATCGTCAATGGCCAAACCGGGTTTTGAAAGGGCTTGCGTTTTGTATGATGAAAGCCAATCCGGGGTGGGACGTCACGATCAAGGGTACTGAACATTACGAACATGGAAAGCCAACCATTTTTGTGGCCAATCACCAAAGCTTCATGGATATGCCGCTGACTTATCTTTTGCCATGGACCATGAAGTGGGTATCCAAAAAGAGTCTGTTTAAAATTCCGGTGTTCGGATGGATCATTTATATGACCGGTCACCTTGGCATTGACAGGAAAAGCCTGCGATCTGTTAAATTGTTAGATAAACTTGTGGAACCGATTCAGGATGGAATTCCCGCAATGCTTTTCCCGGAAGGTACAAGAACTATAACGGGAGAGATCGGGAATTTTAAGGATGGAGCCTTTACATTGGCGCGCCAGTATAATTTCCAGTTGCAACCCCTCGTTTTAGAAGGAGGGCACCAAGCCATGCCGGCCGGTACCTGGAAATTCAACTTAAGGCAGCAATTTTATGTCTCTGTGCTTGAGCCAGTGAACCCTGGCGATTTCGATACTGTTGCAGAATTTCGTGAACATGTGCAGGAACAGCTAAAGAATGAACTGGAGTTACTAAGAGGGCGGTCCAAACAACCATCATCTACTTAACCTGATACCTATTGAAAAGTGATATAAAAGAAATACTGGCTGCGCAACCGTATCGGCTCAAGATCATGGGTTGTATCATTCTAGCGGAGGTGATAATGCTTTCGCTTTTTTATTTTTGGCCGGTTCAGCAGAAACAGGGGGGCGCGTTCCAGGATATCGATCCTATCGAGGATGCCATTGCGATAGAGGATGTACAGATCACGACCCAGAGAAGCTCACCTCCACCGCCTCCCACACCCCAGGTGCCGGTGCCGGTGCCGAATGATCAGGTTATTGAAGAGGATCCGATTGTGCTCGAAGATCTGAACATTCAGAATTTGCCGAATCCTCTGAATGAAACAGGAAGAGGACCCGGGGGAGATTCCAACCAGGTCGCTGCCAATCCGGACCAATCACCAAGTCTTGTCCGCATTGTAGAACCCACCGTGCCCGAAGCTGCAAAAAAAGCTGATGTTAAAGCTGAAATATGGGTCAGTTTTCTTGTTAATACTGAAGGCAATGTTGAAGAGGCTTCGATATCACACATTAAACTGTACGATAAAAAAGGAGAGTCTTTCGAAATAGTACAAAGCATAAACTACGGTCTGGCTGAGGCAACAATTGATGCAGCTTTACGGTGGAAATTCCGACCGGCCAAAGTAGAGGGAAAACCCGTAAGAGCATTTACAGAACATATTTTTTCATTCGGATTTTAGTAAAAGCTTAAGGTGCGACGCACTTCCAAAGTACGTCGCACCTGTCTGCCAAATAACTTTTGCGATAGGTCCAATTTTGCTCTATCTTTGCGCACTTCTCGGAGAGGTGGCCGAGCGGTCGAAGGCGCACGCTTGGAAAGCGTGTGTGCGTCTAGCGCGTACCGAGGGTTCGAATCCCTCCCTCTCCGCTCATTTCTTTTCTTGTGCTGATATTCGGCAATTCAACGTGTAAGCCTTTCTGTGCATTTTGCCCCCCCATCCATTGGTTTCGTAATTCTATCCGCTGAAACGTCTATTTGAAATTCATTTTTTACACTTATCAGGCAATGTTTTAAAGGTGATTAAATCACTGTTTATATTGGGTATAACTAAATAGATGTATGTTTTCCTTAATATTAAATTATACTTATTGAAGTAACTTTAGGTTGAATATTGACAAAATATCTCATTAGTTTCCACATCGAATTAAAGCTTTTGGGTGCAACAATATCACAATTCATTAATGATCAAATCGGCTATGAAACCCCTATATTTTACATTTATTATTTCTGTGCTTTTCCTTGCAGCGTGCGAACAACCCAACAGTCCTGACTTTAAGGTCAATCAAAAGATTCAGACGCCATTGATGTCTGAAAAGACCTACCAATTTCTGGGTGGGAGTGATGCCCTTGTGGATTCAACTGACCCTGATTTTGAAGATTTTTTCTCATCAGATGATAACGGCTTGGTGAGGCTGACGAAGGATGAGGATTTTAACTTTGGTAATCTTGACGATGCTATTCCTGAAGTGGATGTTAACTCTAAACAGGTAAGCTCCCAGGTTGGTGAGTTGGCGCTTGGCGATTTTTCCTCCCAGGGTGACGATGCGAACCTTGGTTCAACAAGCTTCCAGGATATGACAGGATATCCGGCACCACCCGCTGGCACAGAGATACCTGAAGGTGAAACCCCCTCATCAGATCCGGCTGAAATATCAATTTCAGGCACCGATTATTTCGTTAGTGCTACAATTAAAAACGGGAACTTGGTTTTGGTTTTTCAGAATGATTTGGGTCTCGACCTGGATGATGTTACTGTTGATCTTTTTTCAGGCAGTACGTTTGTCGCCTCCGGCACTTCAGGGCCCGTAAATGATACTAATGAGGGCACGGTAAGTGTCGCCATTCCATCTGGAACAGTTCTCCAGAATCTTAATGTTGAGGTCTCTGCTTCTTGGTCTAAACAAGACTTAAAGGATAATAGCAATACCCTCATTGTTGAGGAAGTGGGCGGTGAAAACCTGGTGGCTTCACAAGTGGAAGCGGCTCTTGATTCACAGGATTTTTACGCGTCGGGTACCGTGGATATCGACGATTCAAACTTCCAGTTTACCAAATCCGACCATTATATTGAGTTGGAATCCGGTCAATTAACAATAGACCAGATTGTTAATCAAATTGACCTGACGCTGGATACCCTGCAGATTTCATTTCCCGATATTAGGACGAGTCCATACAATCCGGCAGACAGTCTCGTAATTAAATTTGAAGGTAGTTCACAAATACAACGTTCTTCCAGTACTGATCCCCAGCCGTCAAAGAATCGGTCGCTGAGTGGGCTGCGGATTTTTGCCAATGGTAACGCCATCGATTACAACATCAAAGGGGTTACCGAACAAACCAAGGGTACTGCAGATGAGGTAAGAACCCTAAATGAGTCGGATGGTTTTTCAGCAGAAGTTGGAATTAACAACCTTGCTGTAAAAGAAGCCAGCGGAGTAGTAATGCCGCGCGAGGTAATTGTGAACGATGATGTGGCTTCCAACGGAACAGATATTGTTGATCTTTTCAATAATGATGAGGCCCAGACGATATCCATTAATGCATTGTCGGATATTTCCGACCAGCTGGATGGCATTGAGTTTAACAATCCAGAACTGTCGATCAGTTACCTGACAAATATTGGCGTTCCGACCACTATTTATGCCAGTATCATGGGTACGGATGCTTCGGGTAACCGGGTGTATCTCAAGGGTAAACAGAGTGGTTCTTATTATGTTAGTTCCACCAAGGCAAGTACGCTTAACCAGCTGCGGACCGACGGAACCCCGGTATCCAGCGATCAGCTGATCAAATTTGAGATAAACGCCACACAAAATGGTACTCCCAACCTCGTGACGTTCAACAAATCTGAAACGAATGTTGATGAGTTTTTGAATAACCTGCCGTCCGATATTCGCCTGATCAGCTTGGCTGCGGTTAATGAATCGAGCGAAGAGGGTACCATCACTGATCCGGTTGAGTTTAACCCGGCAATGAGCGTGGATATTCCGCTCAATTTAACAGCCAGTGCCGCTGTATACCGCGATACGGTGGCAGCTGATCTTAGTGATCTCCCTGATCCCGAACAAGATGATCGGCGACTTACCGAAGGGACCATATATGTCAATTATACGAACAATCTACCGTTGGGTGCGAAATTGAAGATGATCATGTTGGACTCCAATGGTGATGAGGTCACAAGGGTACCTTCTGCGGATGAAGATGGGCTGGTGTTAGAGGCGGCTTCTGTAGACAATAGTAGCTTGTTTGTAAATGAAGCTGCAAACGGGAACCTGACCATTACGCTGAATGAAGATCAGCTTAACAGGCTAAACAGAACCTCGGACTTGGAGTTCGAAATTACGCTGAATACCAGTAATGAAAGCGCGGTTAGGATCAAGGCGGAAGATACCATTTCGCTGAAAGTTAGCTTGAGTACCGCCGTTGAATCAACCGTCAACTAAAAAATTTCAGGAATAGACATGAAACGCTTTACCAATTTTTCAGCACTTCTTCTCGCTTTTGTAATGATTTCCGGGTCGGTATTTGCCCAGTCCCGGCATGTCTCGGGCACTAGTCTCGGCCTCGGGGGTGGTGGCACAGCATACCTGAACGGGTATCACGCCAATTTTGTGAATCCCGCCAACCTGATGCTTCAGAATAATACCGAGAATAATTTTACAATCGGATTGCTTGGGGGAATAAGTACTTCAGGCGGTGGATCTTTGGCAAACATTGCTGTCTATAATGAATATTTTACCAAAGGCCTGTCAATAACTGATGAGGTTGCGGTTGAGGCTCTCGACAAATGGTTCGGGAATCCCCAGAATATGAAAACAGCAGGTTTTCAGCTTGATGCCATACCGATCGGCATATCGTCACGCGGTGAAAACTGGAGCGCCAGCCTTGCCCTGCGTAGTCGCACTATGACAAATATAGGGGCAAACAGGGGACTTGCTGAGCTCTACATTTATGGTCTGGATGGTGAAATATTTTCGCCCGAACGTCCCGTGAACATGAGTGTGGAGGGCATGTCATTTGCCGAGGTTTCAGCCGGGTATTCAACAAAAATCATCGAAATTCCCAATATCCTCGGGGTATTTCGGGATATTGAAATTTTTGTGGGTGCGGCTCCAAAACTGTTGCTTGGCACTAACTACTCCCGTTTTGACTTCAAGTCAACGCTGCAAATACAACGGAGTGACAATTACATTGATGAACTCCGTCACGATTTTAACTATACACTCGAAACAACGGGAGAAATTTCCGACCAGCTAAACCAATATTACAACGACCGGCAAAATTCTTCAGAAAATCCCAGTCTTGATGACTATGTGGATCCAGAAGCGGCCGATTTCATCGGAATTAAAGGAACCGGTTTTGGTTTGGATCTTGGTGTTACAGCGCAGATGAAACTTAATCTGCCCATTCTCGGTGCTATTTCAAAGGGAGAAGAACGACTGCGTGTGGGCGTCTCGATAACAGACATAGGATCTATTAATTTTGACCAAAAATATGGTCGTTTTACTGCTGATGATGTGGTTGTTTGGGATGGGTTCAAAATCGATCAGGAAAAAATTGATAACGAGTACAACGGCGATGAGGGCGAGTATTACAATGACGTGCTAGCCGATAGCATTGGTTCAGGTATCTATGGGGGATTTGATCCTGCCGGGGATCAAAGCGTTTCCAAATCATTGCCTTCCATGATTAACCTAGGGGCCCAGCTGACCATGGGCAAACTCAGCTTCTCTATGGATCTCGGTAAGGGCTTTGATGATCAGGGAATCAACAGTAAACGGGTTTCACTGGCGACCGGTCTTGAATATCGTCTGCTTGGATTTCTACCCCTCCGTGTTGGAATGAGAACCGGTGGCTACAGCTCTACGACGTACACGGCTGGTGTAGGACTTAATTTCAACTTCTTCGAATTTAATGTTGCAGCAGCCTCTGTCTCTGACTCAATGTCTAATGGAACGAATGTTGGTGCAGCCTGGAGTGGATTAGTTTTCCGGTTTTAAGTAAACTTATGTTGTAGGTTTCAAAACCATCCACAATTGAACGGTCGAGGATATCATGAGTGTAGCGCTCCCAATTTTGATCCTTGCTATAGCATTGCTTATCGTGCGTTATCTCTGTACCCGGTTCTATGGATTTTACCTTAAATCACAGGTCGAAACTGAGCTGGATCAGATGTTCCGTTGGTTTTGGGATGGCACGCCTGAAGACAAAATCTATGCGTGGTATAAAGTGCGCAGTGTGTTAAAGCAACGGCACGGGAAACGCGAGCAGGGAAAAGCAACCCGTGTCGACCTCAAAATTATGCAACTAGATAACAGGTTACTACACAGTGATCTACAAGTTGATCCTTCAGGAAATCTGGTAACGAAACACACTGAGTTTGCCAAAGAGTAATTGTTGGGAGCTCTCAACCCTGGCATGATTTGTTAATATTTATTTCAATTTGGCAATAGGTCCAAGCGAGTTTTATATTCCCTTTCTTTCCTTAAAACCGCAATTACAATCTAAGGTATATCAGCCGTGGCAAACCAAACAACTTATGTCAGTGATTTTGTAAATCTTATAAGTCCGGAATTGAATCAAATTTTTAATATGTCTGAAGAGGAGGCTGAAAAAGCGGTAGCTTCAGGCAACCCGGAGAAGGTGCGGGAGATTGAAGGGCAGTTTGCCATAGTGCAGAAGGAGGGGAATCAGGTATTCCTGGCTCGTTCCATCGGGCGGCCAATGCGTTATTTTCTGGCCAAGCAGGAATCGGGACCACTTCTTATCGTTGCGGAGCGAATAGATGAAATTCACAATTACCTGGAGGAACAAGGAATGGCCGGGCAGTTTCACCCGTCTTATACCCGGATGGTTCCCGCTCACTATGTTGTGCGTTTGGATGTTGTGGGCTGTCCGGATCCGAGTCCCACCTATAAGCGTTACTTTGAACCCGAGCAAAACAGGCTTAATGAAGACCTGGATGAAATAGGTCGTGCTTACATCGGGGCCCTGGCCGATGAGTGCCAGAAATGGCTCAAGCGCATACACAGTGAGGAGCCGATAGGGGTGTTGTTCTCCGGGGGAATCGACAGTGGTTCGGTGTTTCTTGTGCTACATCACCTTATGCTAGAGATGGGTTTGTCTCCGCAGCGACTCAAAGCATTTACTCTTTCTGTTGACGGTGGGCCCGATGTGGAACAGGCACATGAATTTCTTGATCAGCTCGATATGTCGCTGTTCCTGGAAGTGATGGAAACATCTAAATCAAAAATTGATTTCCGGGAAGCAATTGAAGTTATAGAGGACTATAAACCCCTTGACGTGCAGGCGGCAGCTATGACACTGGCGCTGTGCAAACAGATTCGACAAAAGTATCCGGATTGGACCTATCTGGCTGATGGCGACGGAGGCGATGAGAATCTCAAAGACTATCCAATTGACGCCAACGATGAACTTACGATTCGAAGTGTGCTCAACAACCCGCTGCTTTACCACGAGGGCTGGGGCGTTGACAAGATGAAGCACTCGCTGACCTATTCCGGCGGGCAGAGCAGGGGACATGTTCGAACATACGCCCCGGCGCGGAAATATAATTTCAAGGGATTTAGTCCCTATGCACTGCCAAATGTGATTGAAGTCTCCGAGGGGATTCCTTTTATCCAGCTTACCGACTGGAGCGAAGAGGAGCTTTACGCCCTTAAGGGAGAGATCGTCCAACGCGGGGTGAAACAGATTACCGGTATTGATATGCCGGTGTTTCCAAAACGACGATTTCAGCATGGAACCGTGACTAGCGAGACATTCAATGAGCTGTTCCCTGAAAACGAGACGGAATACCGATCCTACTTCTCATCACTCTATGCCCGATAGTGCCCGGATTGAACAACTGAGACCATCCAAAAACCAGGTCGATCCCTCGGTGCCATACCATTTCCTGCATGAGCAGGAGCCTGATGCTGGTGGTAAGATCCGTGAAGTAAACACAATTTTTCTGACCAACAGCGAGTGCCCGTTTCGCTGCCTGATGTGTGATCTCTGGAAAAATACGCTCGACGAGCCGACGCCAAAGGGGGCCACACCACAACAAATTGCATATGCGCTGGACAGGCTGCCGGAGGCCTCGGTGGTCAAGCTGTATAACAGCGGTAATTTTTTTGATACCAAAGCGGTGCCTGTTGAAGATTACCAGCAGATTGCAAACCTACTGCAATCTTATGAACGAGTGATTGTGGAAAACCATCCCAAGTTATGCGGTCCAAATTGCGTAAAGTTCAGTGAAATGATTAGTGGCCAGCTTGAGATAGCAATTGGCCTTGAGACGATTCACCCTGAGGTTCTTCCAAAACTCAACAAGCAGTTCTCAAAACTGGATTTTGTCAACGCAGCTGGTTTTTTAAAAGATAACGGCATAGATATACGAACGTTCCTGCTGTTAAATCCGCCATATCTCACTGACAGGGAGGAAGGCATAGAATGGGCCTTGAAATCCGCGAAGTTTGCCTATCAGCATGGCTCTGGATGTTCAACAATTATTCCAACGCGACCGGGGAACGGCATAATGGAGAAACTGCAGCAGCAGGGCGATTATGTGCCACCTGCAATAGATGCGCTGGAAGAGGCTTTTCAGCAGGCAATGACATCGGTGGGGGGACGTATTTTTGCAGATTTATGGGATCTGCAGCAGTTTTCCAATTGTTCTAACTGCTTTGAAGCCAGGAAACGGCGTATGAAACAGATGAATATGAAACAGCAGCTATTGCCCGCGGTTTCATGTAAGTATTGCGGTTAACAGTGATCATTAGTAACCAAAGTTGGCATGGATTCTAAAGAGAAAAATGCAGTAAACTCAGAAATCCTCGTAGCCGGCGCCGGTTTTGCAGGATCACTCACAGCCCTGTGTCTGCAACAGTGCGGGTTCGATGTGTGCCTGGTGGAACGAGATCGCCATCCCAGGTTTGCCATAGGGGAATCTTCTACCCCCATAGCTGATATGATTCTTCGTGATTTGGCGGATCGGTATTCACTGCCGTGGCTGCGTACGTTTTCAAGGTATGGAAGCTGGCAAAATCACTATCCAGAAATTACGTGTGGTCTAAAACGGGGTTTCAGTTACTACAAACATCAAAAGGGAAATCCGTTTTCTACCGACCACAATCATGAGAATGAGCTTCTCGTGGCAGCAAGTTCCAGTGATGAAAATTCCGACACCAACTGGCTGCGCTCTGATTTCGATGCTTTCCTTGTCGAAAAAGTACGGGAATATGACATTCTATATTTTGACCAAACAGAGATTAAAAGCGTAGAATGGAATGACAACCATTGGTCGTTTAGGGCTAGTACTGAAAAGGCAAAGCTGAAGATTTATGCAGATTTCTTTATTGACGCCACAGGAAGTTCGGCGCTCCTGGGAGAGCTATTCGGTATCAGTAGCAAAAACGATGAGTTTTTAACTAATTCCAGGGCTATATATTCCCATTTTGAAGGCGTTAAACGATGGTCTGAGCAACTACTGAACCTAGGAGTTTCCAATAGGGAATACCCGTATAATCCGGACCATTCAGCACTTCATCAGCTTATTTCGGAAGGGTGGCTCTGGATGCTTCGGTTTAATAATGAGCGTACCAGCATGGGCATTGTGTTTGATCAAAACAGGAATACTAATACGGGAGATAAGTCGCCAGAAGAAGAGTGGGAAACGGTAATCTCTTCCTACCCCTCGATCCGGCAGTTATTAAATTTCTCCTACATCTCTGCAGAACCGGGTAAATTAATCAGCACCGGTCGGATGCAGCGGAAGCTTTCTAACGCAGTTGGAGATCACTGGGCGGCTCTTCCGCATACCGCGGGTTTTGTTGATCCATTGCACAGCACCGGGATTGCCCACACGCTGTCTGGAGTTGAAGAGGTGGTGGAACTGTTGGCTAAACACTGGCAAAGTCGAGAGCAGCTTACTGAGGGAATCAGAGCTTATGAAGATAGCGTATTTAAAGAACTGGAATTCATTGACCATCTTATCGCTGGATGTTATCAAGCGGGGGATGATTTTGAGCTGTTTAGTACATGGACAATGCTTTATTTTATTGCTGCAATCAGTTATGAACAGAAGCGACTAAAAGGAATACGACCCGATTCATTTTTATCAGCCGGCAACCCGGCGATACGGGAGATTGTGCATGAATCCTATGCTGATCTGCAAAATTTATTTGTAGCCGGTCCCCCTGGTGGGAGTGAGGTGCAAAAGTTCAGGGATCAAATTAAACAAAGGATTGCGCCTTATAATATTGCGGGATTACTGGACCCTGAAGCCAGGAACATGTATCACCATACTGTGGCTGAGCTTTGATCGTTGAGGGGGCTTATCCAGAAAATTGTGGCCGTTAAAGTTAATTATTGTCAAATCGCTTTATATCCACTTCTTTAAACAGTGGTTTCCCATCCAGCAGGTGTTCAGCATAGTGATTTGCCAGGTATTTACCGTACATCAGTCCTTTGGATCCCAACCCGGTGTATGCATACAAGTTGTTTCGTTCAGGATGGCGCCCCAGGACAGGCTTCCTGTTGGGTGTTGAGATTCGGGCGCCAGCCCATTGTCCAACCAATGTAGATGTTTTTTCCAGTTGGGGCAGGGTGCGCTTCAGCCTGTTACGCAAGTATTCTTCTCCAAATTCATCAGGTTCAAGCTCCTCGAAATCATGTTCGTACGTGCTTCCTTGGGCGTACTCGTTATTGCCGATATGTGCGATATAACCAAGGCTCGAGATCGAGTGCTCGAATGATAGCGGTTCCTCGGGGCGAAAGATCGCCATTTGTCCCTTGATGGGATGCAGGGGTAGAAATTCCCACATCAGGTCTGTGGTCATTCCAAAACCGGTTGCGAAAATTAAGTTTCGGCAGCCAAACCCAGCGTTTTCGAGCGTAATTTCCCAGCCCGAACCGTTTTCTTGAAATTCATATTCAGCATATTCAATGACTGTTGCACCTTCTGATTCGATATAGCGTGCAAGTGCACTTAGGTATCCCGCCACATCAACCGTAAGCCCAATCGGCAGCCAGAGTCCCCCGTCCACGCATGTTATGCCGGGATGCTTTTCCTGTATCTCTTTTTTAGAAAGCCATTGGCACCAGCCGTCCGCCCACTCCGTTTTTTTGAGCTGATCGCTCATTTTGCGAGCTATCTTTTCGGTAAGAGCAGGTCGGAGAACACCGTTACGCTTGAAAAATGGTTTCTCCGAGTAAGAGTTTACTTTCCAGAGATTTTCGTAAATCGCCCTGTAGCACTGCTCTGCTCGCCAGGTTTTGGTCGCCCGGCGACCGGTAGCTGGATTCACCATACCAAGCGGTGTACCTGAAGCCCCCGAGGCAATTTCATTTTTTTCGATGACACAGACAGTGCGCCCACGTTCGGTTAGTGCATCTGCAAGTGACAGGCCGGCAAGTCCGGCACCGAGAATACAGTAGTCAAAAGATGAATCAGACAATGGTTGATTAATACTTATAAAAGTTCACTTGAAGTTATTCGTTTGGCCCCGGCTTCTTCCATTTCATTCCAGGCCTGCTCGACGGAGCCTTCGATGTCAATACCACGAATGGCATCCTCAATGACAAAAACATTGAAATCCTCTTTCAAGCCATCCAGAACCGACCATTTTACACAAAAGTCGGTGGCGAGCCCCACCGCATACAGGGTATCGATATTGCGTTCGCGGAGGTATCCAGCCAACCCGGTCGTTGTCTCGTCATCATTCTCATAAAAAGCAGAATAGGAATCAATCTCGGTTCGGAATCCTTTCCTAATAATCAACTGGGTTTTTTCAGTATCCAGATCTGGATGGAAATCAGCTCCTTTGGTACCCTGGACACAGTGATCAGGCCAAAGGGTTTGCTCTCCGTACGGCATTTCGATAGTCTCAAATGGCTCTTTCCCATTATGGGAAGAAGCAAACGAAGAATGTCCCCTGGGATGCCAATCCTGGGTTTGGATAACGGTCTCAAAGGTTTGAGACAGGTGATTGATCACCGGCACCACCTCATCCCCGTTCGGGACTTCAAGAGCACCACCGGGACAAAAATCATTCTGTACGTCGACTATAAGTAACGCTTTCATAGCCTATTGGTTTTTTCTTTTATAATTATCAGTTAATTGATCTCGCAACTGCATCAGTTCCTTACTGATTCCCACTTTGTAAATGTGTGGGTTTTCGAATCTCTTGTGTTCAGGATTCAGTTGACCAAGCCGTTGGTTTGCATACTTAGCACATTCTTCCACACTGGGCAGTTCATGGAGTGATGCTCCATTTTTAATAACAGTGTGTAGCAATTCTTCTTTTTGATACTTTGCAATCTTACTGTGTCTTCCCGGGAAATAGGGGTGGTAAATGGTTTCAGGATTTTCTTCGCTTTCCATCACAATGCCATCACCATAGAAGCTGCCATCATCATAGAGGTATCGACAGATTTTCTTTCGGCCGGGCAGTGTAACTTTCTCAATATTTTCAGAAATCTTAAGCTTGGGTTCATCGTTGATCTGCGATAGCTTGTATACGCCATCCAGAGCGGGTGAATCCTGGCCTGTGACCAGCCGGGTTCCTACGCCAAACAGATCTATCGGAGCGTTTTGACTAATGAGACTTTTAACCAGGCGTTCATCCAGCTGGTTAGAGGCTGCAATTTTCACATATTCCAGCCCAGCGTTATCAAGCATTTGTCGTGACTTACGGGCAAAATAAGCCAGGTCACCACTGTCCAGCCGTATGCCTTTCAATTGTTCATCCCGCTCTTCCATCTCCTCCGCTACTTTTATAGCATTTGGCAGACCGCTTTCGAGGGTATCATAAGTGTCAACTAATAGTACTGCATTTTTGGGATACAACTCGGCAAACTTACGGAATGCTTCCAGTTCACTGTCAAAAGACTGAATCCAGGAGTGTGCCATGGTGCCGCTTGCCGAAAGACCATGGCGGTGCGCCGCATAAACATTTGAGGTCCCGTCAACACCCCCAATGACCGCAGCTTTGCTGGCCTGGATACCACCCAGTCCTTGCGCCCGCCGAAGCCCAAAATCGAGCACGACGCGTTCACCTGCCGCATATTTCAGCCGGGCAGCTTTAGTAGCGATCAAAGACTCAAAATTAAGGATATTCAGAAGGAGCGTTTCCAGCAGCTGTGTTTCAACGAGGTTGCCTTCTACGCGGACAACCGGTTCAAGGGGGAAGACCACTTCTCCTTCACGAACTGCGTGAATCGTAAGGTTGAGTTCAAAATCGCGGAGATAATCCAGGAATTCCGGGTGAAACCCTTCCTCTTCCAGGTACCTGATCTCGTCATCGTGAAAGCGAAAATCCGACAGTATCTCCACCAGATCAGAAAGCCCGGCAAAAATCACATAACCGCCTTCAAAAGGATTGGAACGAAAGAAATAATCGAAAACTGCAGTCTCCTCATGTCGTCCGGCCAGGAAGTACCCCTGTGCCATGGCGAGCTCATAATAATCGGTATACAGAGCGGGACGAGTCAGCGTTTGACGGGTGGTATGTGCTGTTTCTGTATTCTTCATGATGTTGGATCAAAACGATAATATATGAACTAAAATGGCTAAAACATCGAGGATCGCATAATACATGTGCTAAGATCAGGCAGGAGAGAGGGTCGTGGAGGCATGCTCAGCGAGCTCTCTGATAAAGATTCCGAGTTTTGATCTTGAAGGTTCAAAATCTACGTCGATGCCCAGGCTCTTCAGGCCACTGCTGCACACCGGCCCGATAGAGGCTACCATCATGTCATTCAGTGCCCCTCGAAAGCGATCAGCCACATCCTCCCGCTCCGCCATTTTCATAACGTGGCGGGTTTGTGTTTTACTGGTAAACACAGCTACATCGATCTCCCCCTGCAATACCGCATGAATTCCTTTTTTTAAGGGATCTGTATCATCTGGCAGTGCCCACCGATAAATCGGTACCCTGAGCAGTTCCGCATTTCGCTTACGAAGTCCATCATTTAACTTTTCATTCGGCACACCATATTCCTGTACTGCCACGAGTTTGTCATTGAGGTCACTCGTTTCCTCTGAACGGTCGAGAGCCTCTAGGATCTCTTTCCAGGTATTTGGCTCGGGAACAGATATATCCACCGAGAGGGAATGTTTCTTCAGGACCCGCTTTGGCTTTGGTCCCCGGGAAACGGTCGTAATCTTGGACAAGGCTTCCAAAATTTCCTCCTCATCATACCGGGTCTTAAGGGTTTTGATCAGCATTTTAGTGCCCACACCGGTATTGTAGATCATAACATCTACTGCTCGTTGCTGCTCATCGAAAAGGTGATCAGCAAATTTAAACACTTTGCTGTGGTTGTCGAGCGGTACTTCCTGCATGGAGGGTGCACTAACAGCTGTAGCACCATATTTTTGCAAAAGGTTCAGCGTAGCATCGGCCATGCGGCTTTCAAATGCAATTACAGACGTTCCCTGTAGCGGGTCTGAGCTAGATCTAGTAGACATAAAGAATCATTACTAATTAATTGAATATCAATGCTTTACAACATAAGGATATCACGTGTTTTATTGTAGTTGATGAACAGGGAAATTTCCCTCACTGAGTTCAAGCAGTTGCCTTGCAATTATATAAGGGTATACCACATAATCTACTTTCCTGGGCGTTTACAAGTAAAAACTGAATTCTCATATTTAAGCTCGTAACTATTATATTCCCTCCAGTTAATTTTAATGAGGAGTTTGTTACATTGAATTTCTTTTCTACTGAGATTTTACTGATTTGCGGTCTACTGGTGTTGGTTTCCGGTTGCGCAACCCCTACAAGTCCCTCTGGTGGCCCGCGAGATGAGGAGGGACCTAAAATCATAAATATAGTTCCGGAATCTGGAACGACGAATTTTTCCGAATCCCAAATTGAGCTCTCCTTCTCTGAATTTGTAGAGCGCAGTTCTCTTGGTCAGGCCGTTATTATAGAGCCTGATATCGGGTTGGATTATTCGCTGGACTGGGGACGAAAATCGGTGGCCATAGAATTCGACCGGGAGCTGCCGGACTCTACCACCATAATCGTCACCATTGGCACAGAACTCTCCGACACAAATGGAAACGAGATGACCGAGCCCCGGCGAATAGCGGTGTCTACCGGCCCGGAAATTGACGAAGGAGAGATAAAGGGAAGAGTCGTGGATGCCCAGACGGGTAAAGGGACCTCCGGAGACCGGGTGCTGTTGTACCAGACACCGGTGGATCTCACACAGAAGGCTGATTACCTGGCTCAAACAGATACGAGTGGCCGGTTTAATTTTACCTATCTGAGTCCCGGAAATTACAAGGTATTCTGGGTGGCCGATCAGAACCGGAGTAAGATTTGGGAGCAGGAACGTGAACGGGCCCAACCATTTTACCGGGAAACGATTATGCTTGAAAAGGCGGGAAAAGACTCACTGGGTACGATCTATAAAGCGGGATCGGATACTACCAAACCGAAAATACAGGGTGTGGGATTGTTTTCTTCCCGTAGGCTGCGCCTTCGATTCAGTGAAAACATCGAGCTTACCGACAGCAGTGCAATTGCAATCAATGATACATTGGGGAACAGCTATGCCGAGGCCGCCACGCTGTATATTCAACCAAATGAGCGGTATGTGCTGTTTGCCCGCAGTGGCAAGAATCTCAATCCACAAGAAACCTATCAGCTTGTAGCCCGCAACATCAGGGATTTGGCAGACAACGTGAGATCGAAGGCGAGCTATCGTTTTGAGGGGTCTGCACAGGAAGATACCACTCAGCAGCGTATTATCAGCCAAGAAAATCAAGATGGCATCTACCCGGATGAACCCCTTGAGATTGTCTATGCCAAGCCGATAACGGAGCAGGCTATCCGGGATTCGCTTTACGTGGTACGCGGTGACTCCCTGATCCAAAAGTGGGAGCATCTGGAAACCGATCAAAACAGGCTGCGAGTGAGAGCGGGGGGCAATTGGGAGCAGGGACTGGATTATGAAATACAGGTATGGAATCCCATTACTGCCAGCCGTAAATCATATCCCCTGAATGTGTGGCATCCCGCCGATTACGGAAGCATCGCTTTTGCCATGACCGATACCACCGACCATCAGCCCTACCACCTCTCTCTGACAACCGAGGAAAGGGGCAACATGATAGATACAACATTTACCGATTCCGTTGAGATTAAAGATCTTCCTCCATTGCAATACAAGGTGATTATTTATGGAGACAGGAATAATAATCAACGATGGGATGCCGGGCAGGTGCAGCCGTTCAGAGAACCGGAACCTTATTTTATCCAGCAAAATATCCCGGTTAAAAAAGGCTTCGCCTCCGAGGTTTCAGTTTCTTTCGAATAAGCAGCCGGATAAGTTCGTTGTCGATGTGAAGAAACTGCAAATTAGTCTGCCATTTCGTTACATTTCCTAAAACCCATGTTGGTTTAATAACCAAAGGTCACCGCATATTATGTCTGATGAAACCACAACCAAACAGAGAACAAAGTCCCAAAGCACCGGTGGGCCAGAAGTATACCAATCGGAATATAAAATCCGGTTTGTAACGGCTGCCAGTCTTTTTGACGGCCATGATGCAAGTATCAATATTATGCGTCGTATTTTGCAGAGCAGTGGTGCAGAAGTGATTCATCTCGGGCATAATAGGTCTGTAAAAGAGATCGTGGACTGTGCTATCCAGGAAGATGTGCAGGGTATTGCCGTCAGTTCCTACCAGGGGGGACATATGGAATATTTCAAGTATATGGTCGATCTGCTGGAGGAGCGCGGTGCTTCGCATATCAAGGTTTTTGGTGGCGGTGGCGGTGTCATCGTTGATGAGGAGATCAACGAACTGGAAGCATATGGCGTGACCCGCATTTTTTCTCCTGATGATGGTAGCACGATGGGGCTGCAGGGGATGATCAATAGCATGCTTGAAGTATGCGACTTTGATACGGCTGAAGTGGAGGAAGTAATTCCCCGTAAAATACTTGAACGAGATTCCAAGACCCTGGGACGATGCATTTCAATATTGGAAAATGGGCACGATAAAATCCTGAAGTTTTCTGAGGATAAATTGCTGGATAGCTCCGAAAATACTATTGAGCCAGCCAGTAATGGACAACCGATTCCACTGGTTGGAATTACCGGTACAGGAGGGGCTGGCAAGAGCTCGCTGACCGATGAGTTGGTTCGTCGTTTTTTGGAAGAGTTTAAGGAGTTGAATATTGCGATCATCTCGATCGATCCCTCTAAGATTCGTACCGGCGGAGCCCTGCTGGGCGATCGCATCCGTATGAACAGTATTGATACCGATCGTGTGTTTATGCGGAGTATGGCCACAAGAGCTACCAATCGGACGACAAGTAAAGCAGTGAGGGGAGCCATTGAAATTTGCAAAACGGCCGGTTTTGACCTGATAATTATTGAAACAAGCGGCATCGGTCAGAGCGATACCGAGATTGTGGAGGTAGCGGACATTCCGCTCTATGTGATGACGAGTGAGTATGGGGCTGCCACACAGCTGGAAAAAATTAATATGCTGGATCTTGCAGAGCTGGTCGTGCTTAACAAGTTTGAGAAGAAAGGTTCCCGGGATGCGCTCCGGGATGTACGGAAGCAAATGAAACGAAACCGGGGCGCCTGGGATGCCAAACCGGAGCAGATGCCCGTTTATCCTACGATTGCCGCCCAGTTTAATGATGAGGGCGTTAATCGGCTGTTCAAGGCATTGGTAAAAAAAATAAATTCCACGTATAACCTGAAGTGGGAGTCAGGAATTTATACGAACCCCGAGCCCGCTGAGGATATACAATCCCAGGCCATTATCCCCGGGCAGCGGCAACGCTATCTTTCCGAGATTTCGGAAACGATTCGCAATTATCACCAGTGGGCAGAAGAACAAGCCGAGATCGCCAGCAAGCTTGAACAGGTGGAGGGCACAAGCCTACAAATAGAAAACTGGGACCCGGAGGGTAAAGAAGAAATTGGGGATACACTGGAGCAGATGAGGGAACACTGGCGCAGCAAGCTGGACTCCCGCTGCCAAAAGATTTTGGAACAATGGGATGCAGTGTATGAAAAATATCGCCAGGAACAGGTGGATATTGAGATTCGTGGGCGAACTTTTTCGAATGAGATGTACCGGGAGTCGCTCAGTGGACTAAAAATTCCGAGAGTGTCTCTTCCCAAGACAAAGCACAAAGGGGAACAACTGAGATATGCGCTGAAAGAAAATTTGCCTGGCTATTATCCATTTACAGCCGGTGTTTTTCCTTTCAAACGGGAGGGAGAAGACCCCACACGGATGTTTGCCGGGGAAGGTACACCCGAACGGACCAACAAGCGATTTCACTACGTGAGCGAGGGGATGCCGGCTGCTCGTCTCTCCACTGCTTTCGATTCTGTAACGCTTTATGGCGAAGATCCCGATCACCGTCCCGATATTTATGGAAAAGTTGGGAACTCGGGGGTTAGCATTTGCACGCTGGATGACATGAAAAAGCTGTACTCCGGGTTTGAGCTTACTTCCCGGAAAACCTCCGTTTCGATGACGATCAACGGACCCGCCCCGATGATTCTGGCGATGTTTATGAATACCGCTGTTGACCAGGAAGTAGAGCGGTATCTGAAAGAAAACGGCGAGTGGGAAGAGGCCCAGCAAAAAATCAAGCAACATTTTAATAAAAAGGGCGTCTCACAGCCGAAATATTACGGGCAACTGCCGGAAACCAATGACGGATTTGGACTTGGACTGTTGGGAATTTCTGGAGATAAGCTCGTCGATGAGGAAACATACGGGCAGATAAAAGAGGACGCGCTCAAGGTCGTACGTGGAACGGTGCAGGCTGATATTCTGAAGGAGGATCAAGCCCAGAATACCTGTATCTTTTCCACTGAATTTGCGCTGCGTATGATGGGAGATATTCAGGAGTATTTCACCGAACACAAAGTTCGCAATTACTACTCGGTTTCCATTTCAGGTTACCATATTGCAGAAGCTGGTGCCAACCCCATTACGCAGGCCGCATTCACGCTGGCCAACGGGTTCACCTACGTGGAATACTACCTTTCGCGCGGCATGGATATCGATGAATTTGCTCACAACCTGTCGTTTTTCTTTAGCAATGGACTCGATCCTGAGTACGCCGTAATTGGGCGCGTGGCCCGCCGGATATGGGCAGTAGCCATGCGCGAAAAGTATGGTGCAAATAAACGCTCCCAGAAACTTAAATACCACATCCAAACCAGCGGACGATCACTGCACGCTCAAGAGATACAGTTCAATGATATCCGCACCACACTACAGGCACTGATGGCGGTGTATGACAACTGCAACTCCCTGCATACCAACGCCTATGATGAGGCGATCACTACGCCGACTGAGGAATCAGTACGCCGAGCGTTAGCGATACAGCTCATCATCAACAAGGAGCTCGGAACTGCCAAGAATGAGAACATCAACCAGGGATCGTACTTTATCGAGGAACTAACCGACCTGGTGGAAGAAGCGATTCTTTCAGAATTTGACCGCCTTACCGAGAGGGGTGGTGTTCTGGGAGCGATGGAGAATATGTATCAGCGAGGTAAGATTCAGGATGAAAGCCTGTACTACGAATCGAAAAAGCACAGCGGTGATCTACCTATAATCGGGGTAAATACGTTTTTGGGTGGGGATAGTGGTGAAGAGGAAGAGCATGATGTTGAGCTGATACGATCTACCAAGGAAGAAAAAGAGCAGCAGATTGCAAACCTGGAAGCCTTCCATAAGCGAAATAGTGCAGAGTCTGAAAAGGCCCTTCAACGTTTGAAAGAAACGGCTCGCAATGGGGACAATATTTTCGAGGAACTTATGGAGACAGTAAAAGTTGCTTCCCTAGGACAGATATCTCATGCACTCTATGAGGTAGGCGGGGAGTATCGCCGTAATATGTGACGGAGCGAGGACTAATTTTTTGTGACCAAAAGAGTTGCCGTGTACTCTTCTTTCTTTATTTCCTGGTTGATTTTTGGGTAAGGTACCAGAGAGATAAGCGCAATATTGTAACCGGATAAATCCACTTTCTTAGGCTCTAAATATGTATTCAAGTGAATCTCATTGTCATTAAACACTGCTACAATTTCTGCATTTCCGGCCCAAAAACAGGCAGCGCCCTCGGGACATCTTGAATCTTCCAGCACATCGGAAAATTCGATTTCAATATCTTCACTCGGGATTGTCACCTTTTGATTGAAAGCGAGCTCAAACTTTTCTCCTATCTTTGGAACTACTGGTGAAACAGAGCTATTGCAGCTGAGAAGAATTAAAAAGCCCAGGTAATAAATTGATTGTTTCATTGCGAACTGTGCCGATATCCATAATAAACCAGTAGTATTAGGATACCCATCGAGAGACCAGTATAACTATGCCCTTTGTAGAGGGCCTTTACCCAGTCACTTCCCTATTGGATTGTCACTAGGAAGATTCTCTAGCACTAAGGCTCACCGGCACAAAAGTGATAATGCCCTGCTGGGCACCGGGATTGGAAAGCATCTCTTTCATTAGATCGATGGTGACTGCTCCCAATCGCTCGTAATCTGTGTGAATGGAGGAGATTGTCGGCCGATTACGCGAACAGAGCGGCAGGTCATCATAGCCAACAATGGCGATATCATCCGGGAATTTGTATCCCTTGGCAAGGGCTTCCTGCATAAAAGCATGGCACATCACATCATTGCAGGAAAAGATAGCCCGCGGTTGTTTGTCCAGCTTGTCAAACTCTTTAAACGCTTTCACACCGGATTCCGGTTTGAGTTCCCCGTTGTAGCGCCACACCAGTTCAAGGCCCTTGGTCTTGCGAATGTAATCCTTAAATCCGTTGGCCCTGTTCCTGGATCCTGTGCGCTGTATCGGTCCCTCGATGACTCCCAGTTCTTTATAGCCCCGCTTATGAAAGTGTTGAGCCGCCAGGTATCCACCGCTGTAGCTGTCAAATGTGATTGTGGGGAAGACCGGGTTTTCAATGTTGTGATTGGAAACGACTGGGTAGTTTTTTGGAAGTACGTCCTTGATCTGCTCATATTGTTCCCGCTTAAAGCCGGGGGTGTACAGTACAAGGCCGTCATACTTCTGGTTACTGAGATCTTTAATGGTCAGTAACAGCTCGTCAAACGGTTTTTGAATACTGATAAGAGAAAGTCGGATATTTCCTTTCTCAACGGCCTGGTTTATACCATGAAAAAATGATGCATAAAATTCACCACGGTGAAAACCCGTCATGATGAAGAAGATTTTTAACTCACCGTATAAGGAATCATCATTGACCTCCTCGGGTATCGGATAATTCATATTTTTGGCAGTGACCAGGATTTTTTTCCGCGCCACTTCGCCAATTTTCTCTGAACCATTGAGCACCCTCGAAACAGTTGATATTGAGTAGCCGGTGCTTTCTGCTATATCTTTAAGAGTTACTTTCAAAATTATATTTCTTCAACAAATTTAATTAAATATCTTAGCCAATAAAGTCCTATTGGGATAAACAAATAGGGAAATATTCAAAAAATATCTTACTGGATATTGTCTGTGGAATCGTTTTTTTGTCATCGAAAAAATAACTACTTATTCCGTCTTATTGAAACGTGATTAGAAATAATTTGAGCTTGTAATTTCCTGGGAAAAGATGGTTAATATGATTTTTTAGCGGTTAAGAAGACTTGCGAGGTACAAGATCGACAGGTACCAGGCTTAACACGCCTTCCTGTTGATTTGGGTTGGTCACAATCTCACGCATCTTTTCCATCGTCACATTTCCAAGCTGTTTGTAGTCTGTGTGAATCGATGATATTGTAGGACGGTGCCGCTTGCAGATCGGCAGATCATCAAAACCAATGATGGCGATATCATCAGGAAATTGATATCCCTTCAAAAGAGCTTCTTCCATAAATCCGTGGCACATGGCGTCACTACACGAAAAAATCGCCCTCGGCTTTTCATCAAACTCAAGAAAATTATGAAATGCCTTTGCGCCCCCTTCAAACGAAAAGTTGCCATTGAACTCCCAAATGATATCCATGCATGAGGTCTGCAGTATATAATCTCTGAAACCGTTTGCACGATAGCGGGCTTCTGCCTTTTTGAAGGGACCCTGCAGAATTCCACATTCCTGGTAGCCCTTTTGATGGAAATGTTCGGCTGCCATGTAGCCACCACTGTAGCTGTCAAAAGAAACAGTGGTTAACACAGGACTCTCGATCAACCCGTTAGACATAAGCGGAAATTTGTCCGGTAGCTCATCTTTAATCTTCAGGTAATCCTCTTTGCGAAGTTCCGGTGTAAATAATATCAGTCCGTCTGATAATCCGTTTTGGGTAAGGCTTTTTAGCTGCTTTATCATTTCAGGCAGCGGTTTGTTGATACTGATAAGAGCCAGACTGATATTGTTCTCTTCGGCGGCTTTGTTGATGCCATCGTAAAATGAGGAATAAAACTCTCCAACATGAAAGCCGGATACAACCAAAAATATTTTCAGAGTATCCAGAACATTATTTCCATTTTGAGTGTAGTAGGTCGGGTAGTTCAGTTTCTTGGCTGTATGTACAATTGCCCTCTTGGTTTTGGGACTTATTTTATCCGACCCGTTCAAGACTCTTGACACAGTGGAAATAGAGAATCCTGTTTCTTCGGCAATATCTTTTAATGTGACTTTCAATTTATCTCTGTTAATGGGTTATAATGCCAATACGACTCCAATATCATAATCAGTGTTTTTGCAACACTTATAGCTTAATAAGCGACTCATTTTAGTTTTTATCAACAGACATAATGATAAAAGGTGAATTTTTTTGCAAAAAATTTGCATATTTAGCCCTGATTATGCAGAAATTTATGTTCTAATTCATAAAAATACTGTCATACCCTTAAAAATGAGTAGTTTAACAAGCCAATAATGGACTGTCCCAACATGAATAAATTTGTCCAGAATATTGAAGATGGGGTAAGGGAGATCTGTTTAGCCTCGTCTTCTGGAATGTGGCTCACAAATAAAAGTTAATCGTGGCAAACTGGGTCGAAAACAGTTCAGCATATTCATATATTCAACTCAAAATAATAGTGAGCTACACTTAAATAATTAGGGTATTGATTTGGTCATTGAGAAAGACCGGTAGGTATTATCAGTATTTTTGATCTTCCTAGTCCGAAAAGGAGTTATTGATAATTGTAATTTAATGAGATCGTAGATTTGATTGGCAAATACAGTATGACGGAAAAGTTAACACTAGTTAGTTGTATTTTTCTTTTTTTGTTTATCGCTTGCAGTGAACAAACTCCCCCTGATCAGTCCTCGGAGGAATACCAGCAAGCTGTTTCTTCATTTTATCTGAGTCTTGCTGCCATCGAATCGGACCAGGCAGTGTTTGCTGCTGAGAAGATGAATGAAATTTCGGAGAAATATCCACAGGAATCGGTAGTATGGGCTAATCTCGGTGTATTCTCCATGAGAAGAGGCAATTTTGAGCTGGCGGCCGAACAGTTGTCGAAAGCAGAGGAACGAGCACCTGAAAATCCACGGATACAGTTTTTGATTGGCATCCTTGAAAGTCGAAGGGGCAACATCCAGGCTGCTGTCGATCACCTAAAAAAAGCAGCGCAGATAACCCCCGATAATCCGCGCATCATTTACTCACTTGTTTCGGAATTGGAGCGGCAGGACGCACAGAGCAACGCCGGTCAAATTCGTGATTTGCTGGATAAACTATTGAAACAACAGCCCGATAACCTGGCCGTGATGCTGGAGATGACGCGATTAGCCTCAAAATTGAATGACAGGGACTTGTTGGAAAAATCGTTGGGGGATTTGACGGAAATCGCTGATAACTGGCCACAGGATGTTAGGAATGAGTTCGAGGACCTTAAAGAGGAGATTCTCAGCCAGCCCATAGAAAATCTTACGTTTGAAATTGCCTATCTCCGCAACAATTTAAACAAGCTGCCAAAGTTTGAAGCTGACTTTGATCGTATCGAATTGCCCCCGAACCAGGTCGGCTTTTTACTGACGGATTTTTTATGGCTGCCGGAACCGACGAAACAAAACGAGGCCCCGGACGAAGGGATCACATTTGATCAACAGCCCTTGGAAGAGGTGGATTTGGCTTTTCATCTCACCCTGGCCGAAGACAGCATTCCCGACCTTATCACCATTACCGAAAATGAAGCTACGCTGAAGGGACAGACGTTTCAACTACCGGTCGCTTCCGGCTCATCGGTTACACGAAAATCCATCGAAACCTTTGACTATAACTACGATTTCCTGAATGACCTGGCGTTTGCGGGTTCAGAGGGACTCGAACTTTACCGACAGGATGATGGTGCACAGTTTGTGGAAATTACCTCAGAGGCTGGATTGGCACCTTCCATTATTAACGATAACTACTCCGGTGTCTGGACAGCAGATTTCGATCTCGATGGAGATTTGGACTTGGTGTTGGGACGACATACGGAAACTCCGCGCATACTCCGAAACAATGGCGACGGCACGTTTGCTGTAACTGAGCAATTTCCAGAAGTGGAAAACCCCGTCGAATTTGCCTGGGCCGATATCGATGCCGACGGCGATGCCGATGCGTTGTTCCTTACAGAAAACGGAGATCTTCTTGTCTATCAAAATGAGCGGATA
Source organism: Aliifodinibius sp. S!AR15-10 (assembly GCF_031569985.1). Taxonomy (NCBI): domain Bacteria; kingdom Pseudomonadati; phylum Balneolota; class Balneolia; order Balneolales; family Balneolaceae; genus Fodinibius; species Aliifodinibius sp. S!AR15-10. The sequence goes on from NZ_JAMQKA010000015.1 coordinate 94,953, forward strand.
GGAGAGTTTAGCCTTGTTGAGAATATGCCCGAAATTTCCGGTGTGCGCTCCATGCAGGTTGCCGACCTGAACAGCGATTCCTATTTTGACATTGTCGCCCTGACGGACAATTCAGTCGAACGGATCTACCTGACTTCGGATGAAGGTGAGTCAGGGACAGAAACGGTCGCCGAAGTAAATGCACCAATAACTGACAGTAATCACCAGAAGATTTTTGTGCAGGATTTTGATAATAACGGCGGACTTGATCTAATTGTCTCATCCGATTCCGAGAGTCGGCTTTGGCTCAGTGATCAACAGCTTGGTTTTAATCCACATGAGTCTACGATACCCGGCAGGCTCAATTCCACAACTGACATGACTGGCAACAGTCGGTTGGATTTGCTGGGAGTTTCCGGGGATGGCTCTTCATTTCAGCTGGTGAACAGCGGAACCAAAGGATATAACGGCCGAATGATTAGTCCGCGGGCGTCGGGCTCTGTGGGGGACCAGCGTATCAACTCATTTGGCATTGGCGGAGAGATTGAAATTCGATCGGGCGTGCTCTACCACAAGCAACCGATCACGGCACCGGTGGTTCACTTTGGGCTTGGCACCTATGAAGAAGCTGAAATGTTGCGGATTATCTGGCCGAATGGTTCGGTTCAGGCGGAGTTCGCCGAGCTGGGTTACGGATCAAAAATATTCAATGAACAGCTACTCAAAGGTTCCTGCCCGTGGATATTTACGCACAACGGGGATGAGATGGAGTTTGTCACCGATTTCCTCTGGCGCACAGCACTGGGACTCCGGATCAACGCGCAGGGCGAAGGCAGTGTCGTTCACAGTATCGACTGGGTGAAAATTGAAGGCGATCAGCTCGAGCCCAAGAATGGCTACTACGACATTCGCATTACCGCTGAGCTCTGGGAAAGTCACTTCTTTGACCACGTCTCACTGATGGTTGTGGATCGGCCAAAGGATACCGAAGTGATGGTGGATGAACGCTTTGTGTTACCGGCGCCGGAACAGCAGCTGTATAAAATGGAAGCACTGAATCCGGTGGCAAAAGCTGTAGACCAGGATCAGAATGATGTAACAGAAAAAGTAAACAAAAAAGATGGAAACTACGTCGATTCGTTTGAGCTCACAGCATACCAGGGGTTGGCTAAAGAGCATTACCTGGAAGTAGATATTGGTCAGCAGGAAACGACGGAAGAACCAATATATCTCGTGGCCAATGGCTGGGTTTACCCAACGGACAGTTCGATCAATGTTGCGATCAGCCAGGGCAACAGGCCTGCACCACATGGCATCCACCTCCAGGTACCCGATGGAAAGGGCGGGTGGCAGACAATTCGTGACGACATCGGCTTCCCTGCGGGCAAAAAGAAGACGGTCCTGATCAACCTCAGTGAGCTGCCGATAGATCGCGTTCCACAAAAAGTTCGCCTGTCAACCAACATGGAGATCTACTGGGACCAGGTGTCATGGTCGCGTGGCAAGCCAGAAACGGAAATCAAAACCACCAAGCTACACCCAGAAGTGGCAGAACTCCGATATCGAGGGTTCTCTGAACTAGACAGAACCAGCCGGTTTGCACCTGAAATTCCGGATTACCAGAACATCGCCAGTACCACTCCGCAATGGATCGATCTGGTTGGATATTATACCCGGTTTGGCGACGTTAAAGAACTTGTACAAAACATCGACGACCGCTATGTTATCATGAATGCTGGAGACGAACTTTTGTTTAAGTTTAAAGCTCCGCCGGCGCCGCCTGAAGGCTGGAAGCGAGATTTTGTGCTAGTAGGCGACGGCTGGGTTAAAGATGGGGATTACAATACGGGGCACTCCAAAACAGTTATTCCATTACCATATCACGGTATGGAAGACTACGGTTATAATCCGGGGAAGCTAGAAAATGATCCTGTATACCAGAAGTATAAAAAGGACTGGGCGCAGTACCATACGCGGTATATCACCCCGAAATTACTGCGAACGGCATTGCGTTTTGAAAATGAAGGTAAGCAATAGAGAATTCAGTGATGAATTATAACAAAACAGCTAAAATCGGTATTGTCCTGTTTTTTATCGGTTTGCTGGCTACACCGGCCGCGATCGATAAACTGGAACAATGGCAGCAGGAAGAAACAAATAAAGAAGGACAAGAGGAAGCTCTCCGGCGATACGGTTTTTTTATGCAGGAGGCTTCTGCTGAAATGGGGATAAACTTTTCGCATCAAGCGCCAGAGTTAGATTCCAGGCTGGATCATATCATGCCGCAGGTGGGATCAGTCGGTGCTTCGGTTTCCGTGACTGATTTTAATAACGATGGCCACCACGACCTGTACCTGACAAACAGTGCTGAGGGCAAGAACAATGCGTTATACAAGAATAACGGTGACGGCACCTTTACTGATGTAGCAGAACAGATGGGGGTTGGTGCACTTAATAACCAGCCCAAACAATTCGGCACTTCCATGGGATCCATATGGGGTGACTATGACAATGATGGATATGAAGATCTGTTTGTATTCAAGTGGGGACGTCCCGAGCTCTTCCACAATGATGAGGGCAAAGGATTTACGAGGGTTACCGAAACCGCCAATCTGCCGCAGTGGGTTAATGCAAATACGGCCGTCTGGTTTGATTATGACCGCGATGGAAAGCTGGATCTTTTTATAGGGGGATATTACGATGAGGAAATTAACCTGTGGGACCTGGAGACAACTAAAATTATGCCCGAGAGTTTTGAATATGCTCAAAATGGCGGGCGGAAGTACTTGTATCATAATCTGGGTAACGGGAAATTTGAAGAGGTAAGCGAAGAATTGGGCTTGGTAAGCAATCGCTGGTCTTTTTCCGCAGCCGCCATGGACCTCGATGATTCCGGCTACCCCGACCTGGTGGTCGCCAATGATTACGGCGTTGATGAGCTGTATATCAACAGGGAAGGCAAGCGGTTCGAAGAGATGGGAAATCAGGCCGGTATGGGCTTTTCACCGAAAAGCGGTATGAATGTTTCTTTTGGGGATATCATGAACCAGGGGAAATATGCAATCTATGTTACGAATATTTCTGAGCCGGGCGTATTGATCCAGGGGAACAATCTCTGGATGCCGGTGACCAGCAGTTCAGAACAAGAGCTTAAATTCCAGAATATGGCGGGCAATCTGGGTGTTGAGCTGGGAGGCTGGAGCTATGGTGCACAGTTCGGCGACCTAAACAATGACGGATTCCTCGATCTCTACGTGGCCAATGGATACGTATCGGCTGACCCGGGCAGCGATTACTGGTATGATTTTTCAAAAGTAGCGGGGGGACACAAAAATATTATCTCTGATGCTGCAAACTGGCCGGCCATGGAAGGGCGAAGCCTTTCCGGTTTCCAGGAGAACCGCATCTGGTTGAATGATGGTGCAGGCAAGTTCCAGGAAGTAGCTAATGCTGTTGGAGGCTCTTTGAAGCTGGACAGCCGGGCAGTTGCATTTGCCGATCTCAATAGAGACGGGTCTCTGGACATCCTGGTGTCTACCCTTGGGGGCCCAGTACAAGTTTACAAAACACAGGTCAAAGAAGGTCGCTCATGGATAGAGTTTGATCTTAAAGGCACTGTAAGTAACAGCAGCGCCATAGGGGCAGAGGTTGAATTGTTCTGGGATGGACGCAGCCAGGTTCAAACCGTTGCCGGCGCAAGCGGTTTTAGTGCCCAAAACCAGCGTTCTTTGCACTTTGGACTGGGATCAAACCCCGATGTTTCGAAGGCAGAAATCCGGTGGCCTTCCGGCATAACGCAAACTATCGAATCTCTGGAGCTGAACACCCAACACACGATTACCGAACCGGAGAAGTAGATGCAGCTGATTGATAAGGCGAAGTCTTTTATTCAAAATTTTGAATACAACAGGGGCTATACTCCGCCTCTTCTTATTACGGGCATATTACTTGCAGCTCACCTTTCATTCGGAATCCTCGAGGATTACAATAAGCTGGCGTTAGCCATCGGGGCAAGCATGGTCACCGAGCTGGCATTGCACCGTTTGCTGACAGGGGAGTGGAGGAATCTGAATAGTGCCTATATTTCAGGCATTAGCGTTGGTATTCTGATACGATCTCCATTTATGTGGCCCTACGCCTTGTGCAGTATGCTCTCAATAGCCTCAAAATATGTGCTGCGATACAAGGGACGCCATATTTGGAATCCTTCTAATTTTGGGATTGTAGCGATCCTGTTGCTAGCCTATGACAATGTTGCGATTCTTAGTATCCAGTGGGGCAACAATATGTGGCCGATGCTGGTTATCTGGATTATCGGTTTCGTTTCTATTTGGCGATTAAAGCGGTTCCATATTTGTGGTACTTATGTTGTCTCTTTCCTGGTATTCGCGTTTATTCGTAGCTCCATCTCGGGTGATCCCTTCTTGGCTGAGATCGCCCCCATATCCGGGCCGATGTACCAGCTGTTCGTGCTCTTTATGATCACAGATCCAGTGACAACGGTGAAATCCAAAAAAGGGCAGTACCTCGTTGCGTTCCTTATCGCATTTGTCGAGATGTTTTTCAGGCTGAATGAAGCTGTATATGCACCATTTTATGCACTGTTTGTAGTGGGACCAACTGCAATGATTATTGAAAGATGGTGGAAAGAGAAGAAAGAAAAGGTGGAATCAGAATCACCTGTTGAAACACAAAAAGAGAATGTTTAAGCACGAAAATATTTTTTATATATAAATAGTCAGGGAAATACTTTTAGTAGGGGTTGTCCAGTTAGCAGCTCTCTTGTCAGTTAATTTCGTATACACATACATAAAGTCTAGGAAAATCTATGCAGATAAAATCTCCAATTCATTTGTTTTTCAAAAAACGCTGGCTTTTCGGGTTCATATTATTACTTCCGGTATTACAATCCTGCGGAAGCGGTGAGACGGCTGAGCCCCCGATGGAAACGTTGCCGATGAAAACCATCGATCTGGGTAACTTGGATGCATTCCAGGAGGTCGGTGATAATTGGCAGTTGGCGGGAGCTGTAAAAAGTAATCGCCAGATTGATCATGACCTGAGTGCGACTGAAGGAACAGGCATCTTGGCAAATATTCCCACTGAAAGAAACCAGGATCACCTGTTTACCCAGTGGACGCACAACGATCTCGAACTTGAGCTCGATTTCTTGATGCCGAGGGGTTCAAATTCGGGTGTTTACCTGATGGGGCGGTATGAGGTTCAATTGCTGGACAGCTGGGGCGTAGAAGAACCCCAATTCAGTGATGTCGGCGGCATCTACCAGCGCTGGGATGAAAGTCGGCCAGAAGGAGAGAAAGGATATGAAGGGCATCCCCCGAAAATGAATGCTGCGAGAGCGCCCGGACTCTGGCAACACTACCGAATTTTATTCAAAGGACCTGAATTTAACGAGCAGGGCGAAAAGATAGCGAATGCCGAATTCGAGGAAGTATGGCTAAACGGGGTATTGGTTCAGAAAAATGTGGAAGTAACGGGGCCAACCCGGGCTGCTCCATTCACTGATGAGCAACCGACAGGTCCGCTGATGAAACAGGGGGACCACGGACCGGTTGCTGTACGCAATATTGAGTATAAACGGTATGACAAGGATGGGATTTCTCTTAATAATCTGACGTATAGTTACTATGGACAAGCGTTCGATCAATTTCCTGATTTCAGCTCGCTGGAACCTGATGAAACAGGGCAGGCAGATTCACTTTCTGGAAATTTAGTAAGTCGCGACGATCGCTATGCCCTGCGTTACACCGGTACAATTGAAACCCCGAACACCGGCACGTACCTTTTCAAACTGCGTAATGCCGGCACTGTTCGAATGTTGATTGATGGTAACCCTGTCTTTGACCAGGATGAAGTGCATCGGATGCATCAGCTGAAATCCAAAACCGTGGAGCTCGAAGGGGGGAGCCATGACTTTATTTTTGAATACGTTGATCATCCCAATAACTGGTATTCTGGATTGTCACTGGAGGCTGAGGGACCGCAGCTGCGACTTCAGAATCTACATGCTTCATCATCCGTACCGGGTGGTGGACGTGCACTTCCCGAACAAATTTTAGAGGTCGGAGACCGGGTAAAGCTCCTGCGCTCTTTTGCAATGCATAAGGGGACTAAAAGAACGCATGTGGTGAATGCGGGTGGTCCAAATGGAATCAACTATAATTATGATATGGGTCAGGCAGCCTTGTTGCATGCATGGGAAGGGCCTTTTGTTAATACAAATGAAATGTGGATTGACAGGGGGCAGCCGCAGATCGCAAAACCTGCAGGTCCGCCGATCGCATTTGAAGGTAAACCCGCCATCATACAGCTGAACAACGGAACTGCTGCATGGCCAGACTCCATTTCCTGGGATCAGCTTGATGTTGATGGCTATAGTATTACTGACGGCGGATGGCCGGTATTTAAATATACCGTCGGCGGGGTTACAGTCGAGGATCATTTCGAAGGCCAGAATCAAGGTCGCAGGTTAGTCCGAACGGTCCGGTTTAGTGCTCCTGATTCTCAAGAGGGACTATGGTTTCAGTTGGCATCCGGAAAAGAGATTACACAAAATGAGGACGAATATGTTGTCGATGACCGGAGCTACTACCTGAATGTGCTGGATCTGGGTGGCGTTGAGCCCGAGCTGGTCGACACTGGTAATGGGCAGGACCTGCGAATTCCGGTATTGACCGAGGGAACAGAGATGGAAATCAAATATGAAATTATCTGGTAAGTACTAAATGGATTTCAATATGAAAAAGAATAATAAGTCGAACGTTTTGGATCTAATGAACAAAATACCTGGCAGGATTCTGTCATTTATAGCAACGATACTCATGGTTGCAGTAATAACGAATCCGGGTATGGCACAAGATGATATCCCTACCGAGGCAGATTATTATGAAATAGTGGATATCCCCATTTCAGAGGATATTTTCCTGGAAGTGGGCGGCATGGATGTCATGCCGGACGGGAGCCTCGCCGTTTGTACTCGTCGAGGTGAAGTCTGGATAATAGAAAATCCTTCTCAGGTAAACGGGGAAGAACCTGAATATCGACTCTTCGCAGAAGGCCTGCACGAACCACTGGGACTAACGTACCGGGATGGCGCGATTTACGTGACACAACGACCGGAAATTACCCGGCTGGAGGATACCGACGGTGACGGCCGTGCAGATGAGTATAAAACGGTTTGGGACCGTCCACTTTCCGGGAATTATCACGAGTATTTTTATGGTCCGCTTTTTACCCCGGAAGGGAACATGCTGGTTACCGTTAACCTTGCGTGGATAGGATATGGAGAAAGTCTCTCCAAGTGGGATGGATGGCTGCTGGAGGTCACTCCTGAAGGAGAGGTAACACCTATAGCAACCGGTCTGCGTTCGCCCGCCGCATTTGCCTACAATGCCGATGGTGAAATTTTTTATGCCGAAAACCAGGGCGACTGGGTCGGTTCCGGTAACATTACCCATTTGGAGAAAGGCGATTTTGCCGGTAATCCACGAGGCCTGCGATGGAGTAGCGAACCGGGGTCGCCACTTTCTTTAAAGATTGAAGATGTCCCTGATACCGGGGCTCCGATGCATGAAGTAGCGAAGGACCTGCCCGAGCTTAAAACGCCTTCGGTTTGGTTTCCGCACGGTGTCATGGGGATTTCAACCTCAGGCATACTGTTGGATAATGCCGAGATCGATTTTGGTCCATTTGAAAACCAGCTTTTTGTTGGGGACCAGGGACAAAGCAAGGTGATGCGCGTATTCCAGGAAAAAGTCAAAGGAGAATACCAGGGCGTCGTATTTCCTTTCAGAGAAGGCTTTGAATCAGGCGTTCTCCGAATGAACTGGGGACAAGATAATTCGATGTACGTTGGAATGACCAGCCGCGGATGGAGCTCCACCGGTCCCGATCTTTACGGGCTTCAGCAGCTGGTTTGGAACGGTGAGATCCCATTCGAGATCAAGGAAGTTCACGCCCAACCGGATGGCTTTGAGTTGACATTCACCAAGTCTGTGAACCCGGAAACAGCAGGAGACCCGTCATCTTATGAAATTACCGGGTTTACCTATCACTACCACTCGACCTATGGCAGTGATATCATCAACCAGGAAAATGCCCCTGTTACTCATGTTGAGGTAGCCGATGACGGCCTCTCGGCCCGATTGGTGGTCGATAATATCCGGGAAGGATATATACATGAAATTAAAGCTGACGGCGTAACAGAAGCAGAAACAGGCTACCCACTCGTCCATTCGGTCGGGTACTACACGATGAAGAATATACCGGAAGGTGAGCCACTCGCCGTATCAACAGAATCAACCCAGGCGGGTTCCAAAGATGAAGACGCGGATGAATCCGGTTTCGATAGTCAGAAACACCAGACAACCCAGCCAGCTTCATGGGATGGCGGCGCAGATAAAGTTATCACGATTAATGCTGAAGATGCTATGACTTTTGATGTTACCAATTTTGAAGTTGAGGCGGGAAGCAAGGTCAGACTTATTTTTAACAATCCCACGGACTTGCTGCATAACTTGCTTATTGTCCAACAGGGGCAACTGGAAAGTGTTGCTCAAAACGCCCTGAATATGGGACTCCAGGGGCCACAGCGAGGCTATGTGCCTGATTCTGATGAGGTGCTTTACCACACAAGCCTTCTTGAGGTGGGAGAGTCGGAGTCAATCTTTTTTACCGCTCCTGAGCAACCGGACGAATATCCCTATGTCTGTACCTTCCCGGGGCACTGGCAAACTATGCAGGGTGTAATGACGGTTACGGAATAGATTTTAGCCCAGCTGCGACGCACTTTTGAAGTGCGTCGCAGCTTTTTTATGTGACCGCAAAAAGCTTTGCGAGTCCTATAGAAATGGGCAGAAGGGCTACGACAAGAAGACCAAGCATCAGTCCTCCAAATCCCGCTGCCAATGCACTATTGAGAAGCACAAGTGACAATACCCCGCGCTTGACTGCATCTTTGATAAAGTCAGGGTTCGGATTGATGGCAGCTTTCAGAAAGGGGGGGATTACCATTCCACCAAAGATAATGATAAACGGGAGGGCCATCATCAGTTCATAAGTTGACTGAGCTCCCAAAAGAAGTAAACTCCCTGTAACCAATATAACCAGGCCCAGTGCTGTAAAACCAGATTTTTGGGACCCGCCGTGTACTTCTCCCTGGCTGATGAGAGTTATTGAAGCAATATAGGTGATAGGAATAAACGGAAGGTACCAATCGATTAAAAGGGTTATCGGGACGATACTGCATCCCAGGAGGAGATTCCACCCTCGGCACAATCCCATTAGAAGTGGACCCCAGAGAACCGAATGCTTACCCCAACTGTCATATAGCAGAGAACCCACTGTGATCAAAACTGCAAGAACGATGCTGTAGGCATTCACTTGATACGCCGCTCCAATCCCGATCAGAAAAAAAAGGATGCCCAGGATGGCTACCTCGGTTTTTGAAAGTCTGCCACTGGGAATGGGACGTTCCGGTCGTTCCTCAGCGTCCAGATCGGCATCAAAGTAATCGTTGAATATTACACCGCCTCCATACAAACCAAAAGTGGATAAAAGCAGCCAGACCAGTCCTTCCGGGGAAATCTGCAGCTCTCCAGATTGCAGAGCTATTGCTCCCCCAGCCACAGCAAAACCAGCCAATACATCGGCAAAAGCCGTGACGATATTTGCCGGGCGCATGACTTCGAGGTAGGCGCGTATTTTGGTAACAAATAAAATACTGGATTTTGGCACGAAGGGAGGGGTGTATTTAAATTAAAAAAAGTATGTGCGACGCACTTCGAAAGTGCGTCGCACAAGGAAAAATCAGGTTCTATTCAATGATAAGATCATCTTTTGAGGGCTCTTCCTCCTCGACAAAAGGATCGCGGCCCCCGCGCAGCACAGAGTTGCCACTGAATGTTTCCCGCTGGTCAATTTTGGGACGATCCAGCCAGTCTTCTTCCTTCATTTGTCCACTCTGTTTGTAGGCATCCAGGGCATTTTGATAACACACTTTTTTGACGTCATCTTCAGAAATACCGCGTTGTAGCATAAGCTTTGCAGTCTTGGGAACGCCCAGGGGATCACTGCGACCCCAGTCGGCCGCGCTGTCAATAAAGATACGCTCAGTGCCGTACTGCTTGACAATCTCCACCATCCGCTCATTGCCCATTTTGGTGCCGGGATAGATGGTGAAAGCGGTCCAGTAGCCGCGGTCGAGCACATCCTTGACTGTTTCCTCGTTGTTGTGATCCACAATCACTTTACTGGGGTCCAGCCCGTGTTCTTCACATAGGTCCATGCTTCGAATGGTGCCCTGCTTCTTGTTACGGTGCGGGGTGTGGATCAGCACCAGCATATCCATTTTCTTGGCCAGCTCCAGCTGCTCGTGAAAGTAGTGTTCCTCCAGTTCCGTCATGTCATCATAGCCGATCTCCCCAATGGCCACAACGCCTTCTTTGGCAGCATAGCGTGGAATCAGCTCCATCGTCTGTTCGGCCAGCTCCTCGTTGTTGGCCTCCTTGGCATTCAGCCCAATTGTACAGTAGTGCTGGATGCCAAACTGGCGGGCCCGAAACCGCTCCCAGCCGACAATCATACTGAAGTAGTCGAGCATCGCCCCGGGGTTGGTCCGCGGCTGACCGATCCAGAAGGCCGGCTCAATAACGGCTACTACTCCGCCTCGACGCATCGCCTCGTAATCGTCAGTAGTACGGGAGATCATGTGCACGTGCGGGTCAATAAACATCATATCATCAAAAGACATAGCAAAAAAGATTTAGTTGCAATTTATCACAAGGGGAATTCCGTTACCGATACTTCTCGGCACGTTCCCCGATATCGTTCCAGTCAATATTTTTCGAGTTGATTTCATCCAGCAGTTGTTGATGTTCCTCCACTAATGCCTTGGCCGTTTTGTCATCACTAGCTGCGAGTGCCAGCACAGCAGCCTGCTTCTGCAATGGATCTTCGTCGGCAAGTACTTTTTTGAGATCTTCTATCATATCCCCTTCAGCAAAAGGTCCAACCGGCCGCCAAAGTTCCGGGGATACCGTCCGCCCGGCTGCCCAACGCTCGTGGGCATAGTCGACCAGCATGTCGGCCAGCTTCTGGTTAGCTCGTTGATCCAACCCCTGAATTTGGTACAGGGGAGTCTGCACGAACAGGGCTTTGAGCACCAGCTGGTTCCAGGCACCTTCATCAAAGTATTCAGCCGGGTAGGGGTTGTGCAGGGCCACGGCGTTGAACACCGAGGTCATGTTGCTGCGGATGCCCTCGGCAGCACGACCTTTCAATTCTTCAGGGTAGGGCAGGATCGGGAGTGCCTGGTACAGGGCCACTGATTCTCCCATATCTGCTGAGACAAAAGTCTTTTCCAGCTTATCCAGGAACTCTTCTTTCTCTATTTCAGCAATTGACAGCACCAGCAGGATGCGGCCAAGCTGATCGACACGTAAAATATCGGGGCGCCACCCGGAGCGGATTTGGTCAGCTTTGTCTAATTCTTTGGTTGATAGCTTTAGGTTCTCTTTTCCCGAATGCCTTGGGACGGCACTGAAGGAGGAAAAGAACTGCCAATCCTCGGCGCCTTCAGAAAGTTCTTTATGCTGATTAGATATCCACTGAAAACCATCCGAATCGAGCTGTGTTTTAAGCCAGGTAATAATTTCTTTTCGTAGATCGGATACTGAAACATTAAGCTGAGTGTCAGACATTATACTACGCGTATGATTAAAGGCTGATGTTCATCACAATTGGTTAGCCAAACGTATTCAAAAATTTTAAATATATGATGAACAATAACTCAAATTTATACTTAAAAAGTCATTTTTCTAGTGCTAAACCAAATTCCGTCGCACTGTAAGAATCATTTGCAAAAAAATCCAATTTTATACCCTGGTGGCATGATATTCTTTGCAAGTGTCGTGTATACGATTATTTTATGAATACTTTGATAAAAAGGGGATAAAAAAGTTTATACACTGTCTTTCAGAAAACGGCGGATTAGGACTTTAAAAAAATCAGGGACATTTTTCTAGAAAGATAGTTCGCTAAAGCAAACAGGGAATCATTAGGGTATAAAGCGTAAACATGCCAGAACAAACCGAGATTGTTGATCCCGTGGATGGGCAGGGACTGTCTGACCCAGAGGTCTGGAGGGAACTTAAAAAAGGGGATAAGAAAGCCCTGGAGATATTAGTGCGGCGTCATTATGAAGATCTTTCACGATACGCTATTAAGTTTTGTGATAATAAAAAACTTGCAGAAGACTCTGTCCAGGACCTCTTCCTCATGTTATGGAGAAATCGCAAGGACCTAGATGATGTGGAAGCTGTAAAGACATATCTTTGGCGGGCTTTGCGGAATGGCATTATCTCGAAGTTGAGAAAAGTTAAACGAAGAAAGAAGATTCTACGCAGGGAAAATGCAGAACTTCAGCCCGAAGTTAAACTGAATGTTGAAGAACTTATCATAGAACAGGAGATCGACGTTCAAACCAGGGAAGAGCTGGAGAAGGCGCTGAACCAGTTATCCTCACGCCAGCGAGAGGCGCTGTACCTGAAATTTTATGACGGAATGAACTATGAGGAAATCGAGACAATAATGTCGGTCAGTTATCAAACAGTCAGAAATTATATTCACGAAGCACTTTCCTCTTTGAAAAGTACGCTCAAATAATCCATTTGGCCGAACTCTTTTCTGTTTTTTTTACACTTTGGACCTTTCTTTATACCACAAATTCGTTTAAAAATCCTGCTTAGATCATTTCTAATGGGTGTTTTAAATTAATTCAGATTTTTTTCAGTACAAACGTGAAACCCGTCCCGTCTATTACATGAATCACACAACACAGGCGAATTTTAAATCAATACCGGGATTTTGACTACGAATTGGTTACATCCAAATTACACCCTGGAAGAATTGTTGAAAAACGATTCTTTTCGAAAATGGGTGCATGGCGAAGCAAATGATGAGGAGAAGGAATATTGGGATAATTGGGTTAAAGCAAGTTCTCAAAACAGAACATTAGCTCAAAAAGCCCAACGCAGGATTGCAGGTCTTTCCATCGAGTCCAGCGAAAAAATAGATGTAGAAAAGGGCTGGAAGGATATTGAGACGAGCCTGGAGGAAAAGCCGACCTTACATAAGGTGGAGGCAACCCCAGGGCCGAGAAACCAGGGGCTGGCATGGATTTGGCGCGTGGCGGCAGCACTACTTATTGCGGGAATTACGGGACTTTCGGTCTATTATTACCAGGAAAAGGAGCCGGTAAAGCAAGAGCAGGTTGTTCAACATGAGGTAAAGACACAATATGGGGAGCGGAAAACGATCTCTTTGACCGACGGGTCTCAGATAACATTGAATGCCCATTCTACCCTGATTTACAAAACCAGCAATGTCGATAACTTTGATATCGAGGTGTACTTGGAGGGAGAAGCCTATTTTTCTGTATCCGATAGAAAAGAGAATAACGCTTCACCATTCAGAGTCCGTACGGCTGCAGGACAGATACAGGTGCTTGGGACAGAATTTGTTGTATCAGCGCGAAATAGCAGAACCAGGGTCATATTAAAAGAAGGCAGTGTGGCAGTTGACCCGTTGAAACCGCAACAGCAGGTATTACTGAAACCGGGGGAGATGGCCGAGTTTGACAGTTCCTGGGATGCAGTGCGTACCAAGCTCGTCAATCCTGAAGTGTACACTTCCTGGAGGACGCGGGTACTTGTCTTTGATAAAACCCCGCTCGCTGAAGTTGTGGATCGACTTGAGTACACCTTTGGAGTGAACGTCATTGTCCGAGAGCCTGACCTTTTCAAGCAAAAAATTACCGGGTCAATAGAAAATGAGGGTTTAGAAGTTATTACTTCAGCACTGGCCAGGACACTGGATACCTCGGTTGAAATCACGCAAGATACGGTATACCTGGGCGAATGAATTTGATTTAAATAAAAACGGGAAGTAAAAGGGAAGATAAAAGTGATGAGGATAAAAACTGGAACTCAAAATATTAAAAAAGAAAGTTAGCCATGAGACCATTAGGTACCATATCCAAATTATGTGTGAGTACATTGCTACTGTTTTTTATGGCTGGGATAGGCCAAAACAGTGCTTCGGGTCAGTCTACCGACAGCCCGCTTTATACGTCAATGGATAACCATTCGGTATTGGATGTACAGGGAATAATTTCATTATCCGATGCTTTATCAGAGATTGAAAACGATTATGATGTTTCCTTTCTCTATAACTCAAAGCTGCTGGAAGGCAAGCTCGTTGAAAGTTCAATTTTAAAGTCGGACAGTCTGGCCTACATGTTAAGCGAACTGCTTATCAGGAAAGGGCTAAGCTACCGGAAAGAGACAGACCGAACCTACGTAATAATGCCCAAACCGGAACCGGAAGAACAAGAGGCTGTTTTAGAAACAGTTTCCGGAACCGTCACCGATTCGCAGAGCGGTGACATTCTGCCTGGTGTAAACGTGGTGGTCAGTGGGACCACAACCGGTACCTCCACCGACGGTGAGGGTAGTTATGTATTGAACGTGCCAAGCTTACAGGATACGCTCATATTCTCATTTGTAGGATTTGAATCCCAAACCGTTCCCATAGAAGGGAGAACGCAGGTTGATGTTGAACTGACACCCGAAACATTCCAGGGGTCCGAATTGATTGTTGTGGGATACCAGACCCAGCAAAAGGCAACAAGTACGGGTTCGATTTCGACGGTCCAGGGAGATCAAATTGAGAAAGCACCCGTAATAAATGCCGAAAATAGTTTGGTCGGTCGTCTCCCTGGTTTAGTGGCGATGAACAATACCGGTCAACCTGGGGAATCAGGGTCAACCTTACGGATTAGAGGTAGCAATACACTCGGAGATAACAGCCCCTTGGTTGTTATTGATGGTGTTACAAACAGGACCGGTGGCTTGTCTCGGTTAAATCCCAATGATATTGAGAGCATAACAGTTCTCAAAGATGCTTCTGCCGCCATTTATGGGTCACAAGCAGCAAACGGTGTTATTTTGGTTACAACCAAAAAAGGTAGAGAGGGTAAACCACGCGTCTCAATCTCTTACAACCAGGGATATACCCAACCCACCCGGGTTCCTGAAATGGCTGATGCTGCCACCTATGCCCAGATGATAAACGAAATTGATATGTACCGAGGGCGGGAACCACGCTATACAGATGAGGATATTCAGAAATATAGGAGTGGTACAAATCCATGGACACATCCCAATACCGATTGGTTTGATGCGGCGTTCAAGGATCTTTCCAAACAGAGTAAAATTAATGCATCCGTTTCCGGTGGAAGCGAGACTATTACATATTACTTGTCTCTTGGGACTGCAAGTGAAAATGGATATTTCCAGAACAGTGGCTTTCAATATGATCAGTATAATTTTAGAAGTAATATTGAGGGGCAAATTAACGACAACCTCAATATTTCATTGAACCTTTCTGGACGCAGGGAGCTGCAGGAAGCCCCCATACGGGGTGTGGGACCTACATTCCGTGCTCTTATGAGGGGGAAGCCAACGCTACCGGCATACTGGCCCAATGGCCAGCCCGGTCCCGATATTGAGTATGGTGACAACCCGGTTGTAACCGGTACGCAGGCGACGGGATACAACCGTGACAAACGAGATGTTCTCCAGAGCAATATAAAAGTAGAATTTGATGTGCCATTTGTTGAAGGACTTGAATTGGAAAGTAACGTTTCATACGACAAGGATTACCAGTTTAATAAACTGTGGGAAACCCCTTGGTATTTGTACACTTGGGATTACCAAACGTATGATTCAGAGAGCGATCCGGTTTTAACTCGGGCCAAGAGAGGGTTGAATTCTCCACAGCTGACGCAAGATGCGAGTGATAACTACCAGGCTACACTTAACCTTATTGGCCGTTATCAAAAGGATTTTGGAGATCATACGATAAATCTGCTGGCCGGTGTGGAGCGTCAAACGTTCAGGGACAACTTTTTCAGTGCCTACCGCGAGCAGTATTTGTCGGGTTCCATCGATCAGCTGTTTGCTGGTTCGGAAGACCAAAAAGATAATAATGGCAGTGCTTTTGAGGGGGCGCGTCAAAACTACTTTGGCCGTGTCAATTACAATTATAAGGAGAAGTACCTTGTTGAGTTTGTAGGACGTTATGATGGTTCCTACATATTCCCCGAAGGTCAGCGTTACGGTTTCTTCCCTGGAATATCAGTGGGATGGCGTCTCTCCGAGGAACCGTTCTGGCAAGAAAATGTCCCGTTTTTGGAAGGTTTCAAAATTCGAGCCAGCTGGGGACAAACCGGTAACGACCGCATAGAACCTTTCCAATATCTAACCACCTACGGTTTTGGAGAAGGATATATCTTCAATCAGGATGAACTTGTCAAAAGTGTCCAGCAGGAAAGAATTCCCAATTCCAGTGTAACCTGGGAGGTTGCCAATCAGTTTGATTTTGGAATCGATGCAGAGATGCTGGACGGTCGCCTGGTGATTGAAGCAGATTATTTCAATTACCTGCGTACTGATATCCTTTGGTGGCGCAATGCATCCATACCAACTACGGCAGGCTTTTCACTCCCAAGGGAAAATATTGGAGAAGTGGTAAACACCGGTGTAGATGGGCGAATCACATTTTCTGATCAAATCGGAGATGTTTCGTTTGATATCTCAGGCAATGCGGGATATGCCTATAACAAAATTAAGTACTGGGATGAAGCACCCGGCGTACCGGAATACCAACAATCGACCGGGAATCCTATGAATACTGAACTTTATTACCAGGCGGACGGAGTGTATAACGACCAGGCAGAAATCGATAATAACCCAAGCTGGCCGGGAGCGCGACCAGGTGATATCAAATTTGTTGATGTCAATGGGGATGGCTCAATTAATGGCCTAGACCGGGTTCGGATCAACAAAAACAACATGCCCAGGTTAACAGCCGGATTATCACTCGATGCAGCGTATAAGAACTTCGATTTTTCTGCTCTGCTGCAGGGAGCAACCGGCGCCGTACGGTATGTGTTTACTGAATCCGGTGAAATCGGAAACTTCCTGCAAACTTATGCCGATGACAGATGGACGCCGGACAATCCGGATAGCGAGCATCCGAGAACCTATAATCGTACGGATGAATATTGGACATCGAATCAAAATACCTATTTCCTGAGAAGTGCCGATTACCTACGTCTTAAGTCTGTCGAGATAGGCTACAATCTGCCTGCGAGCCTGGGAGATAGGATTGGCCTTCAAAATATGAGGGTATATGTGAGTGGATATAACCTGTTTACGATCGATAAACTGAAAGTTTTTGACCCGGAAGCTTCAAGTAGTTCCGGGCAGTACTATCCGCAAAAAAGAGTATTTAATGCAGGGATCTCGTTAACTTTTTAAAATTTGCCAGTCATGAAGAAATTTATATTAACCAAACTAGTTTTTGTTATTTGCATTGTCTTGGTTATTACATCTTGTGATGATCAGATATTGAATAAAAAGCCTCTTGATCAAATATCTGAGGATGACTTGTGGAATGATCCGGCGTTGGTTGAAACCTACGTAAATGATATTTACAGGGGTGTAGGGCACGGTTTTTTTGCCGTAAATGTTAGCTCAGGAGTTGATGAGACTATCATTACCCACGGTTGGAATGATGCACCGGTAAAGCAAAGCAATCTGACGCCTGATGATTTGGGATTATTTGGCAATGGAGTGGTAGTCCCGTTTGATCATTTCCATTGGGAAGATCTGTATAGTAACATCAGGAGTGCAAATGTTTTTTTGGAAGAGATTGAGGAATCACCGGTTGAGCAATCTCTCAAGGACCGCCTGACAGGAGAAGTTCATTTCCTGAGAGCCTATTTTTATCACAACCTGGTAAAACTGCACGGTGGTGTTCCCATTGTGAAACAGGCTTATGGACTGGATGATGATTTTCTGGTGGAGCGGGACTCATTTGAAGACTGCATCAACTTTATTGTTGAAGACCTGGATAAGGCTGCTTCGCTGTTGCCTACAGTTATAGAGGGAGACAAGGCACATGCAAGCAAAGGAGCAGCTTTGGCATTGAAATCACGTATCCTGACGTATGCAGCCAGTGATCTGTATGCGCAGAATCCTGGTGGCATGGCAGTTACAGGTTATACAGGGGGAGACCAGATGGCACGCTGGCGAAGAGCTAAAGATGCTGCTAAAGCTGTGATGGACCTTGGATACAGCCTCTATATGGGTAATCCTGCACCGGGTGATTCAACAGCTAAAAATTATGGTGACCTATTTTTACAAAAAGATCACCAAGAGATAATCTTTGCCCGCTATTTTCTTCAAAATCAATCATATCCATGGAACCAGGCCGATATGGGGCTGTTTCACGGACCCAACGGCTGGCATAACTGGGGCGGAGATACCCCGCTTGGACAGATGGTCGATGCCTACGAAATGGAGGATGGCACGAAGTTCAGCTGGCAAGAGTATAGAAACGGTGACCCCATTTATGGAGAGTCGCCCTATCAAAACCGTGATCCGCGCTTTTATGCCTCCATCTTTTACAATGGCTCGGAATGGAGAGACCGTCCGGCCGATATGATTGAACAGGATCCGGAGGGCATTGTTGAGACTGCCTATTTTGAGATGGAAGGGCAAAGCGATCTACGTCCAGGCCTTGACACAAGAGACGGCCCGATTGAAGACTGGAACGGTACCTATACGGGCTATTACATGCGCAAGTTCTTGGATCCCAATGTAGATCACCAGTTTTACCGGCAAGAGGTCCCCTGGATTTTCATCAGGTATGCTGAGATCCTGTTGAATTATGCTGAAGCTTCAATTGAACTTGGGGAGGAAGGAGACGCCCGAAATGCCCTCAATATGATTCGCCAGCGAGCTGGTATGCCTGATATACCTTCAGGTGAATCTGGCCAGGCCTTGGTGGAACGGTACCAAAACGAGCGGCGAATCGAGTTGGCCTATGAGAACCACCGTTACTTTGATGTTCGCCGATGGATGATTGCACCTGACGTATACGAAAATGGCGAAGGAGTAAGAATAATTGGAAGGCTCAATAATGACGGTTCATATGATTATGAATACAACATTATCGAGATTGACCAGCGGCAATGGAATGACAATGCCTACTTCCTGCCAATACCGAGGTATGAAATGGAAAGAAATGAGAATCTAGTACAGAATCCAGGCTACAATTAATGATACTCGATTTCATTCCCCATATAAGGGAGTAATCCCTAAGTCATGAATTACTACGAAGCAGGTACTGAGATGCCTGCTTCGTTTCTTATTAAAGAATAAAGACTTTTACCTGTTACGGTTGATCACTATTTTAACCTCGGATATTAAAATGAAGGATGGGGAAAAGATGGGAACTTACACAAATCGGAATTATCAAGAATAACTACGTTCAGATCTAGAACCAATGAATAATATTATTTCGACTATGGGATACAAAAAGATAAAAGGGGGCATCATTTGCGTTTGTTTAGGCCTGATGCTGGTAGCAAGCGGATGTTTGCAAAACAAGCAGGACTACGAACGGCTTAGCGACCAGGAAAAACGGAGTGCCGAGCATGCACTGGCCGGACTTGAAACGAGGGACGGGCTTAAGACCACACTTTTTGCCTCCGAAGATATGTTGGTCAATCCCACGAATATGGATATTGACGGGGAAGGCCGCGTGTGGGTGACCGAGGGCTATAACTACCGGCCGAGCCTGAACCCGGAAAACCCAACCAAGACGGATGGCGACCGGATCGTGATTTTAGAGGATACCGATGGGGACAGCAAAGCCGACACCAGCAAAGTATTCTACCAGGGCAACGACATCAATGCCGCGCTGGGTATAATGGTGCTGGATAATCGGGTTATTGTGTCGCGAAGTCCACACGTATTCGTGTTTTATGATGACGATGGTGACGACAAGGCAGATCGGAAAGAAGTAATGTTCAGTGGCATACAGGGCGAGCAGCACGACCATGCCGTCCACGCGTTTGTGTTTGGCCCTGATGGCAAGTTCTATTTTAATTTTGGGAATGAAGGGCAGGTACTTAAAGATGCCGATGGTAATATTGTAACCGATGAATTCGGCAACCCGATAACAGATGAAGGCAATCCATATCGCCAGGGGATGGTGTTCCGCAGTGACCGCGACGGTAGTAACGTGGAAGTGCTGGCTCACAATTTCCGGAATAACTACGAAGTAGCCGTT
Organism: Aliifodinibius sp. S!AR15-10; assembly: GCF_031569985.1. Lineage (NCBI taxonomy): Bacteria > Pseudomonadati > Balneolota > Balneolia > Balneolales > Balneolaceae > Fodinibius > Aliifodinibius sp. S!AR15-10. Next base: position 115,155 of record NZ_JAMQKA010000015.1, read on the forward strand.
GATTCCTACGGCACGCTCTGGCAGTCCGATAATGACGATGACGGCAACAAAGGGGTACGCATCAATTATGTGATGGAGTATGGTAATTATGGCTATACTGACGAAAAAACCGGTGCCGGATGGCGAACGCGTCGCACGGGTATGGCCGAGGATATACCGACCCGACACTGGTACCAGAACGATCCCGGTTCCATACCCAACTTGTTGCAGACGGGAGCAGGATCCCCGACCGGAATTTTAGTCTATGAGGGAGATCTGCTGCCAGAGGTATTTCACAACGAAATGATTCACGCCGACGCGGGACCAAATGTGATCCGTTCCTACCCGGTAGAAAAAGATGGAGCAGGATATACAGCCCACATCGAAGATATGCTGAAGGGCAACAAGGATCAGTGGTTCCGTCCCTCAGATGTAACCGTGGCCCCCGATGGTTCAATTTTTGTGGCCGATTGGTATGATCCCGGCGTTGGAGGACACCAGATGGGTGATCAGCAGCGGGGACGCATCTTCCGAATTGCGCCTGAAGGCTCCGAATACAAGGTGCCCGAGGTTGATCTCAGTACTACCACCGGGGCGGTTGAAGCACTCAAGAGTCCCAATATGAACCTGAGGGCCCGTGCTTGGTTGAAACTTCATGAATGGGGAACTGACGCTGAAGAGCAGCTTGTCAAGCTCTGGGAGTCTGATGATACCCGTTATCGTGCACGAGCGCTTTGGCTGTTGAGCAAGCTTCCCAACAAAGGCATCAGCTACGTAGAGCAAGCATTGTCTGACAATAATCCAGATATCCGAATCACGGCATTCCGGGCAGCCCGCCAGCTTGAGGTCGATATCATCCCTTACGTTGAGCAACTGGTTGATGACTCAGCATCTGAGGTCCGGCGCGAAGCAGCCATTGCGTTGCATCACAATGAATCGCAGCGAGCTGCGGGGTTGTGGACCGATCTGGCTATGCAGCATGACGGCAGTGATCGCTGGTACCTGGAAGCACTGGGTATCGGGGCCGCCGGGCAATGGGATCGTTTCTTTGTAGCATGGTCTGATGCGGTCGGATCAGAATGGAATACCCCGGCCGGCCGTGATATCATTTGGCGTTCTCGCGCAGAAGCGGCACTGCCTAAATTGGCTTCGATCATTAAAGACCCTCTGGTAAACAGTAATGAAAAACCGAAGTATTTCAGGGCATTTCATTTCCATGATTCGCCAGAAAAGAGTGAGCATTTGATAGGCATTTTGCAAGGACAAGGGGACCTGCAAAACCAGCAGGAGCTAAATCTCATGGCACTTAAGCAGCTTGACCGCTCTGCGCTGCAGCGTTCATCAGTGGTACAGCGAGAACTGGAGAACGCATTGACTGCCGCAAAAGGAACGCAAGAGTTTCTTGACCTGGTAGAAAAATTTGAGCTTGAGAACCAGAGCCAGGAACTTCTCACCCTGATGCAGTCTTATCCTGACAGCAGCCTTGGAATCAGGGCGTCGCAACTCTCACTGGAATATGGCGGCAGAGAGCTTATCATGTCGGTTTTGGATGAAGGAGCTGAGCAGGATAAAATGAAGGTAATGACCGTGCTGGGCAATACCTCAACCCCGCGTTCTATTGAGCTGTTGGAGCAGTATTCACTAAATGAACAGAATCAGCTTGCAATGCGTCGCCACGCCATAACAGCACTCGGTTCCTCATGGGGTGGGGAGCAGCGACTGGTTGAGCTGGTGAAAAGTGGTATCGTCCCTGAACCACTTCACGCTGCGGCTGCGGAAGGCCTCTCTGATTCATGGCGCGGTGATGTACGACAGCTGGCCAAAACACTGACGGGTGAAGCGCAGGAGCAACAAGCCGATCTGCCCCCGGTTACCGAGCTTGTTTCCAAAGAAGGATCACCAGAGCAAGGGAAGCAAATCTTTGAACAATCATGCCAGATTTGCCACCAGGTAAATGGGCAGGGCACACAGTTTGGACCGGCGCTTTCCGAAATTGGCTCGAAATTACCCAAGGAGGGGTTGTATGATGCGATCCTTAATCCCAATGGTGGGATCAGTTTTGGATATGAGGGCTACACGCTGACGCTTGAGGATGGAACTGAAGTAGCCGGTATTATCCAAAGCGAGACGGGTTCAGAGGTTGTACTACTAATGCCGGGCGGATACACCAGTACCTATTCCAAGTCGGAAATCAGCGGAAGGGAACAGCTGGAGCGTTCGCTGATGCCGGAAAATCTCCATTCGGGTATGAGCCAGCAGGAGTTGGTAGACCTGGTGGAATACCTTTCATCTCTTGAATGAAAATATTCAATTAACTAATTAGGAGATAAGTCAAAGAATTATTTTATACCTGGAAATTTGTCATTCATAACATAAATCAAGTACAATGGATATTTCTCGAAGAAATGCACTAAAGAAAATTGGGGCGGTCGTTGGTTCAAGCTCGCTTGTTGGATGGCTTGGCAGCGTCAAGGAGACCGAAGATATACTCGGCAAAGAACTAAAGGGAAAAGTTAACCACTCGGTATGCAAGTGGTGTTATGACGAGATTCCCTTGGATGAATTCTGTAAAGCTGCCAAAGAGATCGGGCTCAAATCTGTGGAGCTTGTGGGACCAGATGGATGGCCTACCCTTAAAAAGCACGGCCTGACCTGCGCTATGCCTTGGGGAGCTGGCAAGGGAATTACGGAGGGGTTTAATAATCCCGATCTGCATGATGAATTGATAGCCAGCTACGAAGAAGTAATTCCACAAGCGGCCGAAGCGGGCTTGGACAAAATTATATGCTTCTCCGGTAATCGCAATGGTATGGATGACCAAGTGGGGCTGGAAAATTGCGCCGAAGGACTGAAACGACTGATGCCCACAGCCGAAAAACATGGTGTAACCGTCTGTATGGAACTGCTGAACAGCAAAGTTGATCATCCCGACTACATGTGCGACCACACGAACTGGGGCGTAGATCTTTGCAAGCGTGTGGGCTCCGACCGGTTCAAACTGCTTTACGATATCTATCACATGCAGATTATGGAAGGCGACGTCATCCGTACCATTCGAGAAAATCACCAGTACATTGCGCACTATCACACTGGCGGCGTTCCCGGGCGTAATGAAATTGATGAGACCCAGGAGCTTTATTATCCAGCTATCGTGAAAGCAATCCTGGACACTGGCTACACCGGGTTTATCGGGCAAGAATTTATTCCGACGTGGGATGATGAACTTGAGGCGCTCAAACAAGGCGTGGAAATCTGTGATGTATAGAAATTGGCAATAACAGTAGGTAGAATACTTATAGCCACTAATTTTTCTTAAGGGAGGGTTTTGTACCTGGGCCTATAACTTTTGTTTGAAGCTACTGTCTTTTCGAATATGTGACCCTATGGATCGACAAGAATTTCTAACATTGCTGGGTTTTGGAGGTCTTATGTCACCCTCATTGCCCGGTTTCTCTGATGAGTTGTTTACCGTCGCTGCTGATGGGACTAATCCGGTAGGGGAAAATGAATTTTCTGCTGAAGTTATTATTGCAGGAGGAGGCTTGGGTGGCTGTGCTGCCGCACTGGCCTCTTTGCGCAATGGTCTGTCAGTTATTATGACAGAGGAGACCGAATGGATAGGTGGGCAGCTTACCCAGCAGGGGGTACCGCCCGACGAGCACCAGTGGATTGAATCTCACGGTGCTACAAAACTCTACCGGAAGTTGCGAACAGAAATTCGCAATTATTACAGGCAGTATTATCCCCTTGTCGAGGAGGCCAGAAATCAACAGGATCTGAATCCCGGGAATTGTGCTGTATCCCGGATTGGACACGAACCACGTGTTGCACTGGCTGTACTGTATCAAATGTTTGCACCTTACCTCAGTTCAGGCAAGTTAACTCTGCTAATTAAACACAAAATTACGGGAGCTGATGTTTCTGGTGATTTCGTAAGGACAATCGAAGCTACATCTCGCAAAAGTGGGGAAAAGAAACTGCTCTCAAGCCCTTACTTTGTAGATGCAACGGAACTTGGGGAACTTCTTCCCCGAACCGGAACTGAATACGTCACCGGTGCAGAATCAAAAGCGGAAACCGGGGAATTGCATGCTGCTGATACCGTAGATCACGGGAATCAACAGGCACCAACATGGTGTTTTGCTATGGATTATGTGCCGGGCACAGAAAATTTGATTGAAAAGCCTGAGGAATATGAATTTTGGCGTGATTACGTACCGGATTTAACTCCTCCATGGCCCGGAAAGTTGTTGAGCCTGACCTACTCCAATCCTGCTACGCTTGAACCAAGAACACTTGGATTCCATCCTTATGACACCCCTCCAGATGATAAATTTAATTTGTGGATATACCGTCGCATCATAGATAGAAATAACTTCAAGAAAGGGTTTTATCCAGGTGATATTACAATCGTCAACTGGCCACAAAATGATTTTCTGCTTGGAAATCTGGTAGATGTAAGCGACGAGGTATTTGAAAAACATTTATACCAAGCCAGGCAACTAAGCTTATCTCTTTTTTACTGGTTACAAACGGAAGTGCCCAGGCCGGATGGAGGTCAGGGGTGGCCGGGATTAAGGCTTCGTGGTGATGTAATGGGTACAGGTGATGGATTAGCCAAGTATCCCTATATCCGGGAGTCTCGACGAATAAAAGCCGTTTTTACAGTCTTGGAGGAGCATGTAGGGCGCGAAAACCGTGCTATGGTAACGGGTATGGAACCGGCTAATGTTGAGGCCGCGAAATTTTATGATAGCGTTGGTGTTGGATATTATCGAATAGACTTGCATCCAAGTAGCGCCGGAGATAATTATATCGATTTTGAATCCCTTCCTTTTCAAATACCACTGGGGGCTTTATTACCGCAAAGAATAAATAATCTGCTCCCTGCGAATAAAAATATCGGAACTACTCATATTACAAATGGTTGTTACAGGCTGCATCCCGTTGAATGGAACATTGGGGAATCGGTTGGTATGCTGGTAGCATTTGCTTTGGATAAAAAAGTGCCGCCACGTGAGATTCGGGCAGATACCAAACTATTGGAGGAGTTTCAGAAGTTCATCCGTTCCCAGGGTATTGAAACCGATTGGCCCAAGAAATAGAGGTTCGCTTTATGTCAACTCTCTACCAATTTTTAATAGATTATTAAAATAAAACAATCATTTACAACTAGAATCCGTTTGTTTTGTGTAGTTGGAATTAATATATACATCTTCAACTTTCAAAACTCTGATATTGAATAATAGAATTGCGTACGTATGCCTCGAAAGCACAAGGTAATTAAACAGGAGTTCCAGGTATCTTTTAATTACGATGTTTGTTTTACGAAAGATCTTTTTGATCCGACCAATGCGTTGTTTGCCAATCTGATCCAGTCGGCCTCACCAAAGGTGGCCAGGAAAGTGTTGTTCGTTTTTGATGAGGGAATGTACAGTCATCACCCCGATCTTTTTGAGCAAATCCGGAAATATGCTGCAGAGCACGAAGATGTTTTTACCTTGGTTGATAACCTTATCACAATTCCCGGGGGAGAGGCGGCAAAAAATGATTCCACACATGTGGACTGTATACACAAAGCGATCAATGATGCCAACCTCGACCGGCATTCTTATGTCACAATTATTGGGGGAGGGGCGGTAATCGATACGGCGGGTTATGCTGCTGCCACGGCTCACCGCGGCATTCGCACAATCAGGGTGCCAACGACGGTGCTGGCTCAGAATGATGCAGCTGTAGGCGTCAAAAATGGGATCAATGCATTTGGAAAGAAGAACTTCCTGGGTACGTTTGTGCCGCCGTTTGCGGTTATCAACGATGTTAACTTTTTGGAAACACTGGATCAGCGCGACTGGCGGTCTGGCATTTCTGAAGCGATAAAAGTCGCACTGCTTAAAGATGCCGACTTTTTCAGTTTCCTGGAAGAACATGCCAAGCGGTTGAACCGGAGGGAAGAAGAACCAATGCAGGAGTTGATTTACCGCTGTGCGGAATTGCACCTGGATCATATCGCTACTTCCGGCGACCCGTTTGAGATGGGCTCATCCCGTCCGCTGGATTTTGGCCACTGGGCCGCGCACAAACTGGAGCAGCTCACCAACTATGAACTCCGTCATGGGGAAGCAGTGGCAATCGGTATTGCCCTCGATGTGACCTATTCCTACCTGGATGGACTGCTTTCGGAGCAGGAGTGGGAAAAGGTTCTAAATACTTTTAAAGCATGTGGATTTAATCTCTATGTCCCGGAGCTGCAGAATAAGCTGGATCAACCGGAACACGAAGAATCGATTTTCCGGGGACTTGAGGAATTTCGAGAACACCTTGGCGGCGAACTTACCATCATGCTGTTGGAGGAGATCGGTAAAGGGATCGAAGTCCACGAAGTAGATTACGACCTTTTCCGTGAAGCGATCTCTAAGTTGGAAACCTACGAAAAGCAACCCGTTTAACGTATTTCGTACTGCGTATTTGACGTAGCTTTTTTCAGAGGCTCGAAACCAATACGAAATACGCAATAGTATTAGTAAATGAAATAAACACCACATATTTAATGAAGGTTGGCAAAGATCAGGACAAACACCTTACCTATTGCACAAACATTCATCCCGGGGAATCCTGGGAGGAAGTTTTAATCCAGCTCAAAGCCAATCTACCGGAGCTTAAAAGCAGGCTTTCCCCGGATAAATCGTTTGGTGTGGGCCTCCGACTCTCTGAAGAGGCTGCCGGGGACTTGTTGGAAGGGGATCGGCTGGAATCCTTCAAAGAATGGCTGGAGGAAGAAAATCTATACGTGTTTACCATGAACGGTTTTCCCTACGGCAGTTTCCATGGTGAACGCGTTAAAGATAACGTCTATAAGCCGGATTGGACTGATCGAAAGCGCCTGGAATACACGATAAACCTGGCTGAAATTTTGGCTGAGCTGTTGCCTGAAGATATCGACGGCGGTATCTCAACGTCTCCACTTTCATATAAGCCGTGGCTGGAGGAGGTGGAATATGAGGAGGTTTTTCGCATTTCGAGTCGCCATTTGGCTGAGGTGGCGTTCAAGCTGGCACAGATTGAGCAGCAGCAGGGCAAAGAGTTGCATATCGATATTGAACCCGAGCCCGATTGCCTGATAGAGAATACTCAAGAAACCGTCGATTTTTTCCAACATTGGCTATTTAAAGCCGGGGCGGCACAACTGGCGGTCGACCATTCATTCTCTCAAGAGGAGGCCGTAAATCTTCTGAAGCGTCATATACGCGTATGCTATGATACCTGCCATTTTGCTGTGGAGTATGAGGATCCGAAAGAGGCGATTGAGCAGTTCAGGGATGCCGGCATTAAAATCGGGAAAGTGCAGATAAGCGCAGCCCTTAAGGTAGCTTTTGATGATAACTATGACAGGGTTTCCTCAAAGCTCAAACAGTTTGAAGAGGATACCTACCTGCACCAGGTTATTGAGCGAAATTCCGAGGATTCTCTTAAGCATTATCCGGATCTCGGAGAGGCACTTTTTGCCGATATAAATACAGAAGTCAATGAGTGGCGCATCCACTTTCATGTCCCTATTTTTGTGGATCAATTTGACATGCTCAGCTCTACCCAGGATGATATCGTCCACAGTCTCGAGCTGTTTCGTGATGATGAATGCTCCCATTTTGAGATTGAGACCTATACCTGGGATGTGTTGCCCCCGGAGCTCAAAGAGAATATCCGGGACTCGATCGAGCGGGAATACCGCTGGACGCTGGAACAGTTCTAATCCACAGCCAATTTAGAAACATGAAGCCCAAAGAACTCCGGTAATGCAAAAGACTGCTGTTTTAAATGTCGTTGGACTCACCCCAGATCTGATTGGTGAACATACGCCGTTCCTGGCCGATTGGTTTGAAAAGGGGAAGATGGCCTCCGTCGATTCGATGTTACCCTCCGTTACCTGTTCCGTGCAGGCTACCTATCTCACCGGGACGATGCCCAACAAGCATGGCATCGTGGCCAATGGATGGTATTTCCGGGATACCAGTGAAGTCCGGTTTTGGATGCGCTCAGGCAAGCTGATACAGCAACCCGCTATCTGGGATAAAGCCCGCCGGGAGGATCCGGAATTCACCTGCGCGAATCTTTTTTGGCGGTATGCCACCTACTCCGGAGCCGATTACGTGGTTGTAGAACGCCCCATGTATCGCAAGGACGGGGTGAAGGTGCCGGATATCTATGCCCGCCCGATGTCGATGCGCGACAGGCTACAGGGCGAGCTGGGGCAGTTTCCGCTGTTCAACTTCTGGGGCCCCAATACCTCTATTGTTTCGAGCCAGTGGATTGCCGATGTGGCCAAGATGGTTGCGGAAGAGCATGACCCCACCCTGAATCTTGTTTATCTGCCTCACCTGGATTACTGCCTGCAGCGGGAGGGTCCGAATATCTCTGCGATTGGCAAAGATCTCAGTGAGATTGACGACGTGTGCAGGGATTTGATAACTTTCTATGAGCAGCGGGATACCCAGGTTATTGTGCTGTCTGAATATGGAATCCGGTCGGTAAATAAGCCGGTCTCACTGAACCGGGTACTCCGGGAAAATGGCTTCATTACCGTCCGTGAAGAGATGGGCGGGGAGGTGCTGGATGCCGGGGCCAGTCGCGCGTTTGCCGTGGCCGACCACCAACTGGCACATATTTATGTCGAGGATCCGGCGGACGTAGAGCTTGTTAGGGAAATGCTTGAGGAGCTGCCCGGGGTAGAGGTGATTTTGGATAAAAAGGAACAGAAGGAGTACGAGCTTGATCACCCGAGGTCCGGGGAACTGGTGGCTATAGCGGAGCCCGAAGCATGGTTTACCTATTATTACTGGCTTGATGATGAAAAGGCTCCCGATTTTGCCCCGACTGTGGATATCCACGCCAAGCCCGGCTATGATCCTGCAGAGATGATTTTGGACCCGGAGATCCCGTTACCGATGCTTAAGGCAGGGCTGCGACTGCTGCAAAAAAAGCTGGGCTTCCGGTATGTTATGGATCTGATACCCATTGATGGCTCGGGAGTGAAGGGTTCGCATGGACGAAGGGAATCAGCTAAGGGAATACGACCGTTGGTGGCCAGTCAGCAGCCTGAATTGATAAAAACCGGCAGTGATGGCTCGGTAGCTCCCACTGCTGTTTTTGATGTGATAATGGATCATCTGAGGGCGGAATAAAAATACTTTTTGGGAGTCATCTCGACCAGTGGGAGAGATCTTTGTACAATTCCTTGATGGCTTGCAGCTATTTTCTACTTGCCCAAAAGAGCCATTGTCACCAGCCTTTGGATATTATATATGGCCTTAAAAATTTGTATTGGCTGAATTCTCTTTCTCCCATCTTCTTATTGTTTGCAGCTTATTTAAATGCTCTCCAATCAAGTAACTAATCACATAGGTGTATAAATAAAAAGTTACAAATGGGAGAACTCCAAGTAAAAAGGAGATTACAGAGTTATCAACTTGAACAAATTGATGAATAAGAAATTGTAAAATTACAATTGAACAATAAGTGATGATTGCTTTATACCACTTTGCCTTAAATAAATGCTAGAGCATATAAGGAGTGAAAATTATAGCTAAAATGGATACGATTTTTAACACAATACCATAAGGTAACCAGCCAACTCCAGATCCCAAGATCCAGCTGTGTTTTTCATATTGAAGCCAGTAATTTTGATTGCTTGAACTGCATGATGAGATCAGAAGAAGTACAAAAAATCATCCAATGGTAATAATCTCTTTAAAGGATTTGTGTCTATTATTCTTTTTTTTTTTCAAATGCCTCTCAGAGATAACATTTAAAATTTGAACCGCATCTTAATTATAAATCATTGATCAATCAACAACCGGGGTGAGAGAAGTTCAAGGCCAAAGTGAAATTGGAACCGGAGCATATTTACCATACGTGAGGATTTCAATTTCACGTAAAGAGCGAAGCGATTCCCACGCAGTGATAACGACGAAATTTGGCAAAAGCACGGTTTTGCAAAGCCCTCTGTGAGATTTAGTGAAGTTGCTATCCATCTATATCAATATCCCGCCCGAGTTTTTTCTCCACAATCTGTTCATATCGCGGATCATTCCGAACTGGGTCAAAAATCGGATCCATATAGGATTTTGGATTGAAGGACCAGGTTTGATCAAGAAGATCCAGTGCAGGCTTATTTTCGCCTATCAACAACAGCAGTACTATTTTCTGGAAGGGTGGAAGTGAGACCCGTTCAAGACCTTCAAGTACGTGCTCTCGATTACCTTTAACGGCCTCTTCAAAAAGCTCTATTCCTTGCGTTTCACCGCCAGCTAATTATACACGTAATTCAAAAGCACGTTCTAAATGTGGTTCCATTTCATTGTACTGCTCCCGGCTGAATAGGAGTTGACTTTGTTTTAGATACGCAAAAGACAGGTACTCTTTCGTGTTTGAGTATCCAGACCCCAAATTAAGTGCAGTTTCCAGCTCCTGGATGGCGGCATCATATTGGCGATTGCAGTGATAAGCGTAACCAAGACTGTGATGAGCATGCCACGAATACGGATCTGTAGTTACAGTCTTTTTCATTCCGGCCAGGGCCTCATCGATGCGTCCAAGTCGGAGCAATAACCAATTGTACTCGGATCGTACTTCAATATGATTGGGATTGATTTTCAGTGCCTGCTCGAAAGCTTGCTCACTTAATTCCCACTCTCGTACAAAGAGATGGTAAAAGAGCCCCTTGGCCAGGTATGCTTCAACGGTTGTGGAGTCGATTGCAAGTGCTTTATTTGCGGCCTGTAGAATTTCCGGTTCTTCCATATCAATGGAGTCCCACCCCATCAAGCCCGCCCAAAATGATGCCATTGCAAGTCCACCGTACGTCGGAGCAAAGGTAGAGTCGTGCTCAATTGACTCCTTGAATAGTGTTTTTGCCTGCATGACTCCCACTGAGTCCCGCCGGTTCCGCAAATACTGTCCCTGCAGGTACAGGTGGTATGCCATTTCATCAATTTCCTGAAGGTTGATCAATTGCTCCCGTTCCTGTGGCAGCAGTTCTGCATGAAGAGCATCGGCAATGCTTGTTGCAACCTCGCGCTGTAGTGCCAGGATGTTTCTCATTGGCCGGTTATAACTCTCACTCCATAAATGATGATCCGTACGGGCATCGATCAACTGGGCGGTGATGCGAACCTGGTCGCCCACTCGCTGAACGCTGCCTTCCACCACGGCATGAACTCCCAGTTCGTTGGCAATTTCCAGTAAACTTTTTTCGGTATTCCGATACTGCATGACCGAAGTGCGGGAAATAACGGACAAATCATTAATCTGCGCAAGACGGGTCAGGATCTCATCTGTCATACCCAAACTGAAGTAATCTGTGCTGTCCTCCGCACTTAGGTATGTGAAAGGCAACACGGCAACGGACTGCTCGGAAATCGTAGACGACTCATTATTTTGAGGAGGAGCGTCATTCCAAAACATCCAGGATGCAACGATGACAATGAGTATAATAACAGCCGCTCCTATCCGCCAAAGTTGTGAACCCGAATTTTTCTCAGCGTTTTTTGGAGTCGGGATTTTTGAATTTTTTGAATGGTGCTGATGGTTTCCATTTGAGGTTTCTGAGGATTTTACTGAGGATTGACTCATATCCTCAACAAGGGCTTTCAACTTTTCAGACGGTTCCATTTCCCATTCCGTCCGAAGGCGGCCTTCATATTTTTTATAAGCTTTGTGTGCTTCAGTGCGGTATCCAAGCCGTTTGAGCAGGTTGATCAGTTTCGTTTGTGCTTCTTCAGAAAAGGGGGTGAATCCCGCTGCTTTCTTACCCCATTTTATCGCATCCGTGGAGTTCTCTGCTTCTTCGGCCTGTTCGGCAAGTGTCCATGCTGCTTCAGCGGCGCGATTTTTGAGTCTCTCGCGTTCGGAATCCAGCCATGTTTGGAACTCGTTGGAGACATCGGTGACGTGAAATCCAAACAACAGATTTTCCCTGTATAGCTCCATCGCTTGTTGAATCTGTCCTTCATCCAGCATCTCTTCAAAAGCCACCGCATCACACCAGATATTTTCCCGGTTGATACCAATCTCATCGGTTCCGCGGCTGACAAGAACCTCCTTGCCAAGTGAATTGCGAATCTGGTAGAGCATATTGTTGAGGGCATTCCGGGCACTTTTTTGTCCATACTCAGGCCAGAACAGGGCAAGTATCTCATCACGCCGGTGAAAGCCGTGCGGTTTTTTCAGCATCAGAAATGCTAACAGAGCCAGGCGTTTCGAACCTTTCAGGAAAGAATCATCAAGACTTCCGTCCTCTCTTCGGAGTTTTGTAGGACCAAGTATTGAAAGTTTGACCATGCGCTCAGCTTAGATTGGCTGTTAGATGCAATCTAATTAATCAAATGATCTTCATCAAAGGCTACTGCTTTATACTTCTTGCAGTACAATGTTCAATCATTCACAAAAAAGTGCAGAATCATTTTTCGATTCATCCACTGATCAATTCACAAATAAACAACACACATTATGAAAAATGATAACACTACAGCAACTAAAAGAAGGGTTTTAGCAGCAGAAAATTTAGAGAATAAACCATCAATCACAATAGGTTTGATTCTCACTCTGGCTGTAATGCTGAGCGCTTTTAGCCTTACATCCTGCAACGATTCGAATGCAAATAATGATAACAGGGTAGTGGTTGAAGTAACCGCTGCACACGATCAGGAAACCGGCGAACACTATTTTGTTACAGACACAGAAGAAGTACCGACCGGGTGGGTAACTTTTCGTTTCATTAATGCGACAGAATTCACCCATTTTATCTTTTTAGATTATTTGCCCGGAGACAAGACGATTGAAGATGTAAAAAATGAAATCTGGCCTGCTTTCCAGGAAGCTATGTATTTAATCATGGAGGACAAGGATCCGAATGCAGCCTATGAAAAACTTCCTGAGTGGTTTGCTGATATTGAATTCAGAGGCGGACCGGGATTTGTCTCAGGGGGAAACACCATTGAAACAACAGTGTTTCTTCCATCCGGCAATTATGTGATGGAGTGCTATGTAAAAAGTACAGATGGGACCTATCATTATACGGAGGGCATGGCTGAAGCACTGGTTGTTACTGAAGAAACGTCAAAAGCAGAAGAGCCTGCCGGTGCAGACATCCAGATGAGTTTGACAAGCCAGGGATTTGGAATCCAGGGAGAATTGACTGCAGGTGAGCATAAGGTTGCTGTATCATTTGATGAAGAGTCACCGGGACTTCTGGGCTATGATGTACACCTGGCTCGTCTTGACGAAGAAACTGAAGCAAAGGATGTAGCATTATGGATGGATTTTTCCAGAAAATCAGGCCTCGTTTCGGACCATGAAAACCCGGAACCTGCCGAATTTTTAGGTGGGACTCATGATATGCCTGTTGGAAATACAGCCTACTTTACCGTGGATCTTGAACCGGGTCGATACATGTGGGTTGCTGAACAAACGGCTGACGCAGCTATGTACGAAGAGTTTACCATTCCCGGCAATTAGAGATAAGGTTAAAACCATCAAGTGAGCGCTGCATTTGTGAATGCATGAGCCCGGTTTTCGGATCGGGTTCATGGATTTGTAAAATCTGAAAAGCCAACGTTACAATTTTTTCAATCAATGACGAATCTCCGAAGCAACATAAATGCATGGGTTCGGAACAACGCTGGCCTGTGCATTTACTTTTTTGGAGATCGAGAACCGAAATCAATTAAAGTTCTCTCTTTTCAACCCACCCAAAATACAGTCCGCAGCCACTTTCCAGCGGGGATCCAGCATCATGTCGTAGCCCAATCCTTCCAAAAACACCGGCTCAGTTCTATAGGTTGCTGCGGTTTCCCGTGTTAGGTGATCAATACCGTTTCCTTTTCCTCTCTTAGTTCTTTTAGAAGCTTCGTTGCCTGGCGTTTAAGTGTTGTAACGAGTTCTGTTTTCACAATGAAATTAAAGTGCTACATTTTGCAATTTCTAACAACACTCTAAACGGATTGGCAACGCCCGGCCGGCGCGCGTAACGGATTGGCATTTAAGCGGTTTTGCCATTTACAGCAAATAAAGTGAAGAAAACTCTGGATTACTACAAGTCTTGAAATATGTAAAAAGGGAAAGCTGGCAAAATCCGCTTGAAATGCTTGTTATAGGGCGTTTTATGGTAGGATTTGAGATTATTTTAATGCTCCCGTATAAAAACAGTGCGAGCTGGCACGCGTGATTGTCCGCAGGACAATCCGCTGAGCAAGCGAGCACGGACTTTCGAATTGAGAGAGGTTTGAGCATTGTTTTTATATATTGTTGTGCGTTCGTGTTTTTTCTGTTACGCCGTTTTATGATCTCTCGGATATGATATCACTGTCATTATTAAATAATTGTAAAACCCATTCTGGCGGAGGGTTTATAATATTGTCAACGCCAGCATTTTCCAGAATTTCAAGTAAAATTTGAGGTTTGTCTTTCTTCCATATAAGTGCTTTTGTTACACCGATTGCCTTCACTTCTGAGTTTTGTTCAAACTTATGTATATGGTAAACCCATTTGTCGTCCCAACCTGCAGTCTTTAGTCGAACTGTAAATTTTGTCCAGCGTTTTAATGGTTTTCTGTAAATCAGTTTTTGCGAACCAAGTGTTGGAGCCAGACCCTTAAGAACAATCTCATTGAAGAGTTTTGTACGAGCAATTAGTTCCCACCTTATGAAGTCCATGTAAGCAGGATACTTGGAAGCGGTCATAACTCGTAAGCCATCGCAGTCAAACAGTCTCACTCTAAAGGTTCTTGTCAACTCGGCATTAATGTCTACCTGCTTCTGAAATTTCCTCGACACCAGAATTCTTAATATTCTATACCAGTAGTAGAACATAGTTTAATTTATTAACTGTTTAATTGTAACACAGCATGACGCACAACATTGGCATATAACGGTTAACCGCCGCAACCGTTACGCGCGCACCAAGGGAGCGCCAACGGCGCGACCGGCGCGCGTAACGACATTGCGCATAAGCTGCACGCAAATGAATGTTGAGTTGATAAATAATGAACGGAGAGCTAAAAAGCCAGAAAATTGGTAAGCTCTGGCGAGGCGTGTCCGCTTAATGCGCGGGTTATACAGCCAGCTTATTTAAGAAATAGTTAAACACATTTGAACGACTAATAATCTTCGACCTTATCCAACAATTCCGGAACTCGATTTACGGCAAAATCCCACATGGCAGCTTCGTCTATAATATCATAACCATGAGCGATGATATTTCTGAAGTCTATAATTTTACGATATTCTGGGATTTTCTTAGCAAGAGTGGCCTCGTCAATTCGAGACAGTCTGTGCAGTGCTTCACCAATGATTTCGAATTCTCTTTCTATAGCAAGTTGAAGCATCCGATCTTCCTGAAAGTCTTCGAAGCTTTTGCCGTCGATAAAATCCAAGATTTCTTGACATGAAAGGCTGATATCAAGAAGTAGCTTTCTTGTTTTATGCGGCATAAAGTAGTTCTTTGGAGCGTTCTACTTCTTGCTGAAAGATGGAATTCCTGAACTTTTTCAGGTGATATAAGTCAACGGGTCGACCATAGATTTGCTCGAGCTCCTGTTTGAAATCAATGAATTGATCAAACGCCCCTTCGAATCCTTGCCGATCAAATTTGACAATGAAATCAAGATCGCTGTCTTCAGAAAAATTATCAGTAGTGGCTGATCCAAAAAGATATAGCTCCTTTACATTATACTTTTTGCAAATTTGTTGGAGCTGTTCTGTTTTAAGATCTACTTTTGTTGCCATAATAGTCGATTAATTATTTACTACAACAAACTTAACTAAAACTGACGCATTTTTCTATTAATCAAAAGATCGAATTAAAGCATCGGCTGTATAACGACATTGCGCATAAGCTGCACGCGAATGAATGTTGATTTGTTAAATAATGAACGGAAAGCTAAAAACCAGAAGGTGGCAAGACTGGGCGAGGTGCGTCCACGTTAATGCGCTGGATATTGTTCATGGCCTCCTCCCGAGCACCGCTCTTCGGGGCGTTTGAACCGGGAAGAGCGTAGATTACTATTTTCCCAACCGTAAACTAACCCGAGAGGTACAGCCATGAACGTGTACACTGATCAACATCCATATTACTGCGGCATCGATTTGCATGCAAGGAGCATGTATATTTGCATCCTGGACAAGTCCGGGCGAGTGGTCTTTCACAAAAACCGCCCGTGCAGCCCGGAAGCGCTATTGTCAGCGATTTCCCCGTATAGGGATGGAATTGTCGTAGGAGTCGAGTGTGTGTGTTGCTGGTACTGGATTGCCGACTTGTGCCATAAGGAAGACATCGACTTTATCCTGGGTCACGCTCTATACATGCGGGCTATCTATGGAGTAAAAACCAAAAACGACCGGGTGGACTCGCTAAAGATTGCCCGACTGATCCGTGGCGGTAATTTTCCGCTAGCCTGCGCGGGTCCACCCGAGATGCGGGCCACCCGCGATCTGATGCGCCGGCGGATTCATTTTGTACGCAAACGCGCCGAGCTGATCGGCCATATTCAGAACACGACTGCCCAATATAATCTGGAACCGCTGGGAACACTCTCCCGGGCTCACCACCGCCGTGGCAAGGACATTGTTGGACACTTTCCGGACCCCGTGGTCCGACTGATGATCCAAGCAGACCTGCGCCTGATCGACCAGTATG